>RFOR01000100.1 GCA_009926525.1 Methylophilaceae bacterium | reverse complement strand
CTCAGCAAATTGCCGAAAACCATTAAAATTTGAAATGTCTATGTAAAAGCTTCAGTTTGAGCGAAAATCAGAAATGTATAATCGAATTCAAGGACAAAATATGCAACACGTCATTAATCAAGAAGAAATTAACATGCTACGCAGCGAACTTGAGATTCTGATGAGAGAACGTCAAGCTTTACTCAAGGTAACTGGTGCGGCGGCTGGACTAATCGCAGAACTGGATAGCCACAGTTTGCCAAATGGAACTGAAGAAGCAGCTGATCTTCTTGCGTCAAGCGTCAATGCGCTCACTGAAGAAACGCTTAAAGATGCGCTGAGTGCAGTTCATGCTGAAATTGTTAACTAGCCATTCCGCGCCGTTCAAAATTGCCTTACGCCTGCTTGGCATGTAATATCGCTGGGCAGTAAATTTTGGTTTACAGAGATCTAAGTTTGAAACAACAAGCATCTATTCATATTGCAAGCATAATGTGCCTGACGCTCATGGTCAGCGGGTGCGGCTTTCAGTCTTATTTACCTAAACCTATTGAGCCAGCGAAAATTGCAAACAAGCTTGCTCAACGCTCAGTTTCAGATGCCGATTTTCAAACATTTTTAGCCGCACAAGAGTACCCAAAAAATCAGCTTCCTATCGCATTATGGGGTGAAAATGAGCTGAGTTTAAGCGCCCTCTTTTTCCATCCTGATTTGAATACAGCTCGGGCCCAATGGCGCGCCGCACAAGCAGCGCAAATGACCGCTGCACAGCGACCAGAAATTGGGATTAATGGAAGTGCAGACAATCACAGCCAGTCAGCAAATAAATCTCCTTGGACTTACACTCTTGGCATCGACATTCCGATTGTCACTGCTGGAAAACGTGAAGCACAAATTGCTCAAGCGGCAGGCTTAACCGAAGCTGCCCGTATTGAAATCGCTCAAACCGCTTGGCAAGTGCATAGCCGCGTTGCCAAAAGCTTGCTGGAGTTCCAATACTCTGTTGCACAATCAGCAATACTTAAAAACGAAGTAACGCTCAGAACAGCCATTGCCGACATGCTGGTAAAACGCATGGATGCTGGCATGGCCTCTAGCATTGAAGTCAGTAATGCACGCATTTCACTCCAAAAAGCTGAACAAGCTTACATGGCCGAATCTGGCCGCATCGCGGCTTTGGGGGCGGCGCTGGCAAATGATGCTGGCCTTAGCCTGAACATGTTTAGCCAACTTAAAGTACAGCCTTTCGCAAAGACCGAGCCAGTTAGCTTAAATGATTTGCAATACGAAGCCCTTCTTAACCGCCTAGATATTCGCGCTTCACTTGCTCGCTATGAAGCAGCAGAGGCTAAATTACGATTAGAAATTGCCAAGCAATATCCTGACATTACATTGTCACCCTCTAAAACCTTAGACCAAGGTGACAAAATCTGGTCGTTGGGCTTTTCTAGCTTACTCACACTCATCAACAAAAATCGCGGCATGATTGCGGAAGCCACTGCGCTTCGCGAATTAGAAGTCACGCAATTTGAGGCGCTACAAGCCAAAGTGATAGGCGATCTCAATCAGTCAAAAGCCGCTTACCAGGCGGCGCTTGAAGCGAATACCAAAGCAGAAGCCGTGCTTGAGAGCCAACAAAAACGTACCGAACAAGCTGAACGACAATTTAATGCTGGTTTTGCAGACCGTTTAGCATTTACGTCCACGCAACTTGAAAATATCATTGCGACTCAAAGTGTCTTGAGCACGGCTTACCAAGCACAAATCACAAAATTGAATCTTGAAGATGTGTTGCAACGCTCTTTAGATAAGCGTTTCACTATGCCAAGCGATACAAATTTGGCAAGCAATAATGCGGATAGGAATAACTAAATATGAATCGTAAAGTCGCCTTATTTATTGGGCTTCAAGCTTTTATCATCATTGTCCTTTTTTGGATATTGGTGTTTTATGGCAAAGATGAATACGACTCATACAACCAAGCACAAGAAGAGGAAGTGGCAACCCCTAACCGTGTGAATGAAGTGAAAGGATCAACCGTTGTCACACTGAGCCTCGAAGCGCAAAAACAAAGTGGCATTCAAACCCTTAGTTTAAATACAACTCAACATCAAAAGACTTTAAACACCCTCGGAAATGTACTGAGTATTGACACGCTCATTGAGCTGCGCACCCGCTACTTAAACGCTAAAGCCAATGCCAATATTGCGCGAGCTTCGCTTGCAAATAGCAAACAAGATTTTCAGCGCATGCAAGCCCTTAATAAAGACGACAGGAACGTTTCTGACCAAGTCATGTTAGCCGCTCAGGCCGCCTACAAAGCAGACCAAGCCAAAGTGCAAGCAGCTGAAACAGAGGCGAACAATCTCAATGACAATATGCGTCAAACATGGGGAGAAACACTCGCGAATGAATCAACCAAGGATCCTGCAAGCACAAACCTGCAAGCGCTGCTTTCACATAAAGAAGTGTTGATACTGATTACATTGCCTTCGGATAGCAATGTCAAAACAGGGGAAAGCATCAACGTTGTGCCCACAGGTGCTCAAACAAAAGCGATTAGCGCTAAGCTAGTGGCTGCAGCGCCTCAAACTGACACTACCATACAAGGCCGGACTTATTACTTCCGCGCACCCGCAGAAAATTTACGCGCCGGGATGCGTTTGAGTGTCGAAATTAAAGATTCTTCAAATAATACCAAAGCTAACCAAGGCATTATCGTGCCAGCCAAAGCTGTGGTTTGGTACGCTGGGAAACCTTGGGTATACAAAAAACAAAGCGAAGATCGCTTTGTTCGCTTACCTATTAAT
>RFOR01000099.1 GCA_009926525.1 Methylophilaceae bacterium | reverse complement strand
AGGATGTGTTCATCATTTCTGAGCTTTTCTAGCCTCATTCATTCCCAGATTGATCCCTAAATTTAAGAAATGAGCTTGAGATTTTAAGTTTCTTAATCTTATGTTTCAGATCTTATATTTGGTATCTTCAAGCCTAAGTATCTTCAGTTCGATATTTTAAATGCTGTGCATTTTTTGTGATTTTACGTGCATCGATTGAACGAATTTACTTATTGGGTTGTCTCGTCAAAGGCTTATCGTTAAAAGGCTTTAAAACTTTGTGAACACCCGAATTTGCTTTGCCACAGACCGTAAGCTTGGGTTACAATTATCGAAATTTTGAGGTTAAAAAACTTCAATGATTGCATTTCGTAATCATCAATCGCTGTGAAACTGGAGTTTTAACGTGCTGGAAAATTATTTTCCGATTCTTTTGTTTATCTTAGTAGGCTTAGCTGTTGGTATTGGGCCGCTGGTACTTGGTAAACTCGTCGCTCCCAATCGTCCTGATGCAGCAAAAAATTCTCCCTATGAATGTGGCTTTGAGGCATTTGAAGATGCCCGCATGAAGTTTGACGTTCGTTATTACCTTGTCGCTATTTTATTTATCCTATTTGATCTTGAAATTGCTTTCTTATTTCCTTGGGCGGTTGTGCTTAAAGAAATTGGATTATTCGGCTTTTTGGCCATGATGGTGTTTCTTGGTGTGTTAGTGGTTGGTTTCATCTATGAGTGGATGAAAGGCGCGCTGGAATGGGAATAACATTAAGTCTGCTTGAGATGAAAGTATTCAAATGAGCATCGAAGGTATTTTAGAAAAGGGCTTTGTCACGACAACGCTCGATACGGTGATTAACTATACCCGCACAGGTTCTATGTGGCCGATGACCTTTGGTTTGGCATGCTGTGCGGTTGAGATGATGCATGCGGGCGCCGCGCGTTACGACTTGGACCGATTTGGGATTGTGTTTCGTCCTAGCCCACGACAGTCTGATGTGATGATTGTGGCTGGGACCTTGGTCAATAAAATGGCACCAGCACTGCGTAAAGTGTATGACCAGATGGCTGAGCCTCGTTGGGTAATTTCAATGGGCTCATGTGCCAATGGCGGCGGTTATTACCACTACTCCTATGCGGTGGTGCGAGGTTGTGACCGTATTGTGCCAGTTGATGTTTACGTGCCAGGTTGTCCTCCAACGGCTGAAGCTTTGCTTTACGGCATTATCCAGTTGCAAAATAAGATCAAACGCACCAATACGATCGCTCGCTAAGGCAGAAGAAGATGACGCGATTAGAAACCCTCAAAGAAAATATCGAAAATGTCCTTGGCGACCAAGCGACTAAACTAACTGTCGCATTAAACGAATTAACGATTGAATGTGCGCAAAAAGATTTAATGAAGGTCGTCAAGAAACTGCGTGACCATAAAACGCTCAAGTTTGAACAGTTGATTGATTTGTGCGGCGTAGATTATCAAGACTATGCGGATGGCACTTGGGAAGGTTTGCGTTTTGCCACGATTTACCATTTCCTTTCAGTCACGCTTAATCACCGCATTCGTCTAAAAGTGTTTGCAACCGAAGATGATTTTCCAGTATTCCCAACCTTAGTTGATTTATATCCAGCGGCGAATTGGTTTGAGCGCGAGGCATTCGATCTTTACGGCATGATGTATGAAGGCCATCCAGATTTACGTCGCCTCCTCACAGATTACGGCTTTGTGGGCCATCCGTTTAGAAAAGACTTCCCAATGATTGGTAACGTGGAAATGCGTTACGATCCAGAACAGCAGCGTGTGGTGTATCAGCCAGTTTCAATTGAAGCAAGAAATAATGTACCGCGAGTGATTCGTGACGAGGGCTTCCATAATGGCTGAGATTAGAAATTACACTATGAATTTTGGCCCGCAGCATCCTGCGGCGCATGGGGTGTTGCGTTTGGTGCTTGAGCTTGATGGCGAAGTCATTCAACGAGCTGACCCTCATATTGGCTTGCTCCATCGCGGTACTGAAAAGCTCGCTGAAAATCGTACTTATTTGCAATCAGTCCCCTACATGGATCGCCTAGATTATGTGTCCATGATGTCGAACGAGCATGCTTACGTGATGGCGATTGAAAAGATGATGGCGATTGATGTGCCACTGCGTGCGCAATACATCCGTGTCATGTTTGATGAAATTACCCGTATTTTAAATCACTTGCTTTGGCTTGGCGCGCATGCGCTAGACGTCGGGGCGATGAGTGTTTTCCTATATGCTTTCCGTGAGCGCGAAGATTTATTTGATATTTACGAGGCGGTTTCTGGTGCGCGTATGCATGCGGCTTACTATCGTCCAGGTGGTGTGTATCGTGATTTGCCAGGTCGCATGCCCCAGCATTTAGAAACTAAATTCCGTAGCAATAAAGAGATTGCCAAGCTCAATGAAAGCCGCCAAGGTTCTGTGCTCGATTTTATTGAGGACTTCGCTAACCGTTTCCCGGTTCTTGTGGATGAGTATGAAACCTTGCTCACCGATAACCGTATTTGGAAACAGCGTACCGTGGGTATTGGCGTCGTGACACCTGAGCGTGCATTAGCGCTTGGTATGACGGGTCCTATGCTTCGCGGTTCTGGTATCGAATGGGATCTGCGTAAAAAACAACCTTATGAAGTTTACGACAAGATTGACTTTGATATTCCAGTGGGCGTGAACGGCGACTGTTACGACCGTTACTTAGTCCGTATTGAAGAATTTAGACAGTCCAATCGTATCATCAAACAATGTATCGCTTGGCTACGTAATAACCCAGGCCCTGTGATTAGCAGCGATAACAAAGTGGCGCCGCCTGATCGCGAAGGCATGAAAACCAATATGGAAGATTTGATTCAC
>RFOR01000098.1 GCA_009926525.1 Methylophilaceae bacterium | reverse complement strand
CTGATTTGCCGAATGGCGCGGTGGCGAGCTGGCTTGTATTGGCGTCTGATCTTTCTACGTTTAAGCGCCAAACCCAATTGCGTAAAGCAATTAAGCCTTTGCTTGACGAACATCCTAAAGCTCTTTCAATTGCGGTTTTTGGTTCAGAAGAAATGCGCAATCAATCAGCAAAAGATGCATTTTATGTAGCGGGTGTGAATGCGGCTGAATTGCCAGAGCGTAAGGGTAAGGAATCGCAAAAAGAGCCCAAGCCACAATTGTTAGAGGTTGTCGAACTTTACGGTTGGCAGGAAGCGGATCATTTTGCTGATATACAAGCCTTAATTGCTGGCAATGTGTTGACGCGAACACTCACGATGACGCCGCCAAATGAGCTTAATCCTACGCAATATCGCGCTAAAATCGCTGAACTTGCAAAATCAAACGGCTGGCAATATCAAGAGTTTGATATGCAAAAACTCACCCAAATGGGGGCGGGTGCTTTTGTTGCTGTAGGCCAGGGGTCGGACCCGCAAGATGCAGCGATTGTGCACCTGACGTATTCGCCAAAAGATTCAAAGAAACATATTGCGCTGGTGGGTAAAGGCATTTGTTTTGATACGGGCGGCCATAACCTTAAGCCAGCCAAATACATGAACGGCATGCACGAGGATATGAATGGTTCTGCGGTTGCTTTAGGGGTATTGCTTGCTGCAACTAACGCAAAACTCCCGATTAAAATTGATTGCTGGCTTGCGATTGCGCAAAACCATATTGGACCGCTTGCTTATAAACAAAATGATGTGGTGACGGCGCTTAATGGCACTACCATTGAAATTGTCCATACTGATGCTGAAGGCCGCATGATCTTAGCTGATACGCTGACCTTAGCTTCTCGTGAAAAACCAGAATGGATGGTGGATTTCGCAACGCTCACAGGCAGTATGATGAGTGCATTGGGGGATCGCTATAGCGGCGTACTTGGCAATAAGCCTGAGCTACTTTGTAAGGCGGTGGGTGTCGGTGCTGCGGTGGGTGAGCGTGTTTGCGCATTCCCGTTTGATGATGACTACGATGAGGATATTGAAAGTAGCATTGCTGACATTAAGCAATGCACTTTGGATGGCGGCGCTGACCACGTGCATGCCACGCGCTTTTTAGCGAAGTTTATTGAAAACGACACCCCTTGGTTGCATGTCGATTTGTCTTCATACAACCGCAAGGGTGGTTTAGGTGCGGTGGCGAGTGATGTGAATGGCTTCGGTGTTGCGCTGACATTTGAATTGCTAAAGCAGTATTAATTGCTGGTTTAGTTAAAAGGGAAGGCGACGATGGATTTAATCACCCAGTCGTCTTCTGCTTTTTGATAGCCGTGACCGACGCCAAAATTCACTTCCATGCCTCTGACTTTGAAATCTGTCGCCATGTAAGTGGTGTGCTCTTGATTTCTTAAGCCCTGTAAGTTGTTCATTGCGCCTAAGCCAGAGTAATGTTCAATCCCTAGCTCTAAATCCTCATTGATTTTGCGCATCACTTTTAATGAGGGCTCAAACGCGGCAGCGTGCATGCCCCCTTTTGATAGTGGTATGTCAATAATTGGATTAAATGATACCAACCATTTGTCAGTGCGAACGCCCATAATCGGACGAATTTCCATGCCCCACATCGTGTCGCTTACTTCCAAAGAACTGTAGCCAAACTCGGTATTTACGCCCCAAAAGAAGATGCTGCCGTCAGCTTTAGGGTGAATGTATTTCAACCTAGGGCGTAGGCCGGTCGCATGAAAATTGCCGTCTGAAGAAATTGCAGTAGGCACATAAAGTCCTGCTTCTAGGTATTTTGTAATGCCGTATGAAAACTCAGGCGTCATTTGGAATCGATGATTGGATGCCATGGCACCTTCCCGCCATTTAGATTTGTCGCCCTTAGGGACATAGTTCATATGCAATTCCACGCCGTATTGGCCTGGATCATTCATTTCGTCGGTGTATACCTGAATCTCGTCAGGTGCGCCCCAAGCATTTGCTGAAATTAGCGTGCTTAATGCAATGAATGAGGCATGTAGTCTTTTCATCTTTAGTTTTCTATGGCAAATTTAATTTATTAGTTAATGATAATCATTCTCATTTGAGATGTAAAGGCTTATATTTTTTAGCCATGTCATCCATTATAAAAATCACTCGTTAAATACCTAACTGCTGACAAAGGCAGTCATAACGAGAGGAAGAAAAATGTCTTACTTGAGATTGAAGTTCGCGCTACCAGTCCTGATGGCTTCAACGTTTGCAACACAAGTCATGGCGGATGATTATTTTGATAACGCGCCAGTGCTTTCTGTCACGCCGCAGGTTGAGCGCGTGAATACACCACGCCAAGAATGTCGTACCGAATATGTGAGAGAAAGTGTTAGTAATAATTCATCGCCAGCTGGCGCGATTATCGGCGGCATCGCAGGTGGCTTGCTAGGAAGCACCATTGGCAGAGGTGATGGTAGGATTGCTGGTGCCGCAGTAGGGGCGGGTGTTGGCGCCGTTGTTGGAGATCGTATCGGCAATAATCAGGCTAACGGCGTGATTGATAGACCCATCGATAGATGCTTTAGTGTTGATAATTGGCAAAATGTGAGCCGTGGTTATTTAGTGACTTACCGTTACAACGGCCGTGACTTCACAACGGTGACTGACGAAATGCCAGGGAATACAATTAAAGTGCGTGTTGGCGTGAATGATGCCAATCGTCCGGTGATTGAGCCTAGCAATTACACTACTTCAACTTACTACTCGCCAGCGCCACAAGTGATTTATCGTGAGCCAGCGCGGGTTTACTCGCCGCCACCAGTAGTGATTTATGGAGGATGGAATGGCGGATACG
>RFOR01000097.1 GCA_009926525.1 Methylophilaceae bacterium | reverse complement strand
TAGCGCACCTGTGGGGTTTCGTCATTTTAACCTTAGTGTATTAACACTTCAATTAAAATAAAAAGCCTTTAAAATCATGTGGTTAGAAGGTCAAATGCACCACCGAGGGCTTTTTCGTTGAGTACCTTCAAGCCGCACTCCGCAATAAGCAGTTTCTTCTCTGCATCCCCGGTTTTCGCCAAATCCTTGATTTGGTAATTTCGGAGATTTGCAATAGACACGAAATTGGAATCGATGAAAAGCGCATCCCGCTCACGTTGGAACCTTGAAGGTACTATCGAAAGCGCTCCGAAATCGCTCAAATAAATATCGGCAGACCCAATTATTGTTGCTGCTTTCTTGCCAGTTTCAGTGCGCTGTGCGCTGATACCTGTGAAGGTAGACACACGCTGCTTGTTCACTGGGCCGACCATAATCATGTCGCACTCAGCGCCGTTCTTCCACATTTGCTGGACAACGTCTTTCAATATTGCTTCACTAAAAGCCCTTTGTGTACCATCAGTTCGTGTTGCAGTTGGAATGTTGGTGTAAGTTGGGTTAGCACCAGTTGCACCAACGTTCGTGTTGGACTTGATATAGGCCAACAGTGACGCAGACTTACGCGCTGTGGATGTCGTACCAGCAGATGCACCTTGGTTGGAGCAGAAAATGGACTCCATGTCACGGCGCAATTCTTTAGCGCGCTTGGCAACCTGATAAGCCATCTCTGATTTGCGACCTGCTTTATCCACTGTTTCCAGTGTGTCAGCGCTGATAATCGCTTTACGGAAAATCTGAGTGTAGTTACCCAAACGAACAGTCGGAGTGGCTGCGTCATAGGTGGTTACATCATCACCTTCAATCTGAGCGTTGTTCAGATCAACAGATGCGAGGTCGTCCACTTGCCATTCGTAAAAAGTATTCTTAACTGACTATTATCTGACTAGGCTGATTATTCGCTCTGGTCAGCACAAACTGTAAATTGTCTTCGTGACCAAATGTAGCATTAAGTTGCTTCAGCTGTGTTTCCGCCTCAAGCTGATTTGCAAACACAGCAAATCCTGTTGGGCCCCATGAGCTTTGACCAAAACAATGTACACCATTTGTCTGCAATTGATTTAACACCAAAGTGACAAGCCGACTTGTATATCGACCGCCACCCTGCGCTGGCGCAAAATAATCCCCTGTTACTGCTTGCAGTGTTTGAATAGCCTTACCAAATGCAGATAAATCTCGCTCTGCAATCGCAGGCAAGGCCCCCATTAAGACATGACGGCTGAGTAATGCAGCTGATGCCTCTGGAAATAATGGTAAGTTTTGAAAGGCGCTTAATTCTTCATTACCGTGAACGCCCGCATGCCCCTTATCGAATATCAACAAAATAGGCCAGTCTTCTGGAAAATCAGCACGGGCAATTACTGGCGGCACAAGAGACGTTGATGCACGACCGCCATCGACAATTAAACCGCCTTTAGCAAACGTTCCAAGTCCAACACCCGATCTTGTGCCGCGCTGGGTCAATACGGCAATCTCGTTCAGGGTTAAATCACGCTGATACAGGGCATTCATCGCCATACCCAAGGACAAGGATAACTGTGTACCAGAACCCAAGCCAGAATGCTCGGGAATGACTTGATCTAATTCAATATGGACACCACCATCAATTTTTAAGTGGTTAGCCACTTGCTGTGCAATCTCAATGGCGCGCTCTGTGCCCTCACCTTCGGCAGAGAATGTTTCGGATGGATTAATCTTCAACGACGTGACTGGCGCCTGCACGCTCACACCAATACTACCGAACTTACGACCTAGACCACCGTTTAGATCAAAGAAGCCCATATGCAAACGAGCAGACGTGGTGACATTAACACTGCAAGGGACAGCACTGATTAAATTTAGCGTATCAACATCTAAATTGGTCATGAAAAGTAGCGCCCAAGTGCTTTTTTTGAAGCCCCTATTGTAGCGCAGACACTAGGTTTTTCCTATGTCTAGGCGTAATGATGATTTCAGTTAACACTCAAAAAATTTATAGGGTTTAATGACGTTAATTCAACATATCAGTGTATTAAAGAATTAAAATGAACAGATATATAAATCGCTCTATTTTCAAAAGATAAGGTTTTTTCAGATGGCAAATTTCAGCGCTTCGACTTTTGAAGCTGTTACCTGCCCTGCTTGCGGATTACTTTGTGACGATGTTCGCATTGCGCGCGGTAGCACTGGCTTGCTTACTGTAATCGAAAAAGGCTGTGCTAAGAGCGTGAAATTTTTTGAACGTGCCGTTCAAACCACAAGCCCAAGCATTGCTGGAAAAGCTGTTTCCCTAACTGAGGCTTTGAATAAATCTGCCGAGATTTTACGTACCTCCAATCAACCCCTATTCGCCGGTCTAGGCACGGAAGTACAAGGCATGCGTAGCATATTAAGCCTCGCTGACAAAGTTGGGGCAACACTAGACCACATGAATGCTTTCAGCAGCTTCCGAAACACATTGGTTTTGCAAAACTCAGGCTGGCAAGTCACTACGCTCACAGAAGTGCGCAACCGCGTTGACCTGCTATTAGTTATCGGCACCGATATTGTGAGCCACAATCCACGCTTCTTTGAAAGAAACGTTTGGAACAAAGAGAGCATGTTTGATCAAGACACAAGTTCACGCGAAGTGGTGTATTTGGGCGGTCAAAATATCGACACTTCGGCGGGCATTTCACCCAAAGGCGTTAAGCCGACCGTGCTTCCTTGCGACCTAGAACGATTACCAGAGGTTGTTGCCGCTTTGCGAGCGATCATTGCAGGCAAAACATTAGTTGCAAAAGAAATCGCCGGCATTAAAACATCAGATTTAGAAAACTTAAGCGATCGTCTAAA
>RFOR01000096.1 GCA_009926525.1 Methylophilaceae bacterium | reverse complement strand
GGATTGGTGTCATCAAAGCGCATGTGGCAAACGCCTTCATAATCTCGTGCCAAACCGAAATTCAAGCAAATGCTTTTTGCATGTCCAATATGCAAATAGCCATTTGGCTCTGGTGGGAAACGTGTGCGAATTTTTGCTGGATCAGGTTGACCGGCGGCCTGATGCGCAGCGTCGCCCGGAGTGCCTGCCCAGTGTCTGCTAGCATTGGTCCCATGGGCTAAATCACGGTCAATAATGCCGCGAATAAAGTTAGAAGCAGGTGCGATCGGTGTTTTTTCTGATGACATAGTAAATACATTAAATAGATTAACCATCATTTTACACTGTGAGGGGCTTTGCGTGGCGTGTTCCTTCATGATCTCGGTGATCAGCCATGTTAAACTCTCATTCAATATGATTAATGCATTAACATTTCCAATTTTACGCCTATTAGCTGATAGTCGATTTCATTCGGGCGAAGATATTGCGAAACACTTTAATGTGACGCGAACGACCGTTTGGAGTGCGATTCAAGAAGCGCAGTCAATTGGTGTAGAGGTATTTTCGGTGCGTGGTCGCGGCTACAAATTGCCCGATCCCATCACCATGCTCAATCAAGAGGAAATTCTAAATGCGATTGGCCAAGAGCGTGCTTGGTTTAAGCTGGAGTTGCACGACACGCTAGATTCCACCAATACCTATTTAATGAAAAAAGCCAACCAGAGCCAAGCCCAAATACTGGGGGGGCAAGTTGCTGCCCACGCGACTTGTGTGGTGACGGAACTACAAACGGCAGGCAAAGGGCGCCGTGGACGTGCTTGGCAGGGAGGCTTAGGGGCAAGCTTAACGTTCTCATTGCTGTGGCGTTTTCAAATGGGCGCCTCAGCGCTTTCTGGCTTGAGTTTGGCTGTAGGCGTGGCTTTAATCCGTGCGTTTCGCTCATTAGGTATTTCAAACACAAAGCTTAAATGGCCGAATGATGTGTTGATTGAAGCATCAGCGGGCAAACAAAAATTAGCGGGAATCTTGATTGAGTTGCAAGGCGATATGGATGGCCCAAGCGCGGCGGTTATTGGGGTGGGCATTAATCTTCGCGTGCCTGAAAACGTTGCACGGAATATCGATCAGCCATTTACAGATATTTATAACGTTAAGCCTGAAGCGGCGAACCCTAATCTCTTGCTTGGCACCGTACTTAAACATATGGCTGAAGTCTTGAGCGTTTTTGAGCAAAATGGCTTTGAAGCCTTGCGTGAGGAGTGGATGCAATACCATGCCTATCATCAACAGCCTGTGCGCATGTTGATGCCTGATGGCCGTGAAGTCTTAGGTGAGGTGATTGGCGTTGCGAGTGATGGTATTTTGCTGGTGAATACGCCACAAGGTGAGCAGCGTTTTTCAGCGGGTGAAATTAGTTTGAGAGGTGTCTCGTAATGTTAGCAATAGACTCTGGCAATACACGCACTAAGTGGGCGTTATTTGCCGATGATGGTCGTATTCAAGATGCTGGCGTTTGCTTAAACGCCGAGCTTGCGGAGTTATTCATTCCTGCAAGCTGGCAATCTTGCAAACGTGCAATTGTCGCTAATGTGGCAGGTGATGGCGTTGCTGCAAGCATTACATCATTATTAAATAAATCGGGGATTGCTGTTGTTTGGGCAAAGGCTGAAGGCGAAACACTAGGCTTAAAAAATAAATACGATGCGCCAGAAAGTTTAGGTGTCGACCGCTGGGTTGCAATGGTCGCAGCATTTAAGCGCTACCTCAATCAGCCTGCTTGTTTGGTAGTGAATGCGGGTACCGCGCTTACCATTGATGCGATTTATCAAAATGCTTTTTTAGGGGGACTGATTGTGCCTGGTTTTAGCATGATGCAAAACGCATTATTGCAAAATACAGCCGCGGTTAATCCCCAAAATGGCCAAATCAAGACTTTCCCCCTCAGCACAGCTGATGCAAGCGCTAGCGGTGTTTTAAGCGCGATTGTAGGCGCAATTGTCATGCAGGCAGATAAGTTAGAGTCACACTGCCAAGATGTTCCAACAGTCGTGATCTCTGGCGGCGATGCAGCGAAGCTCATGCCCATTTTGACGCAAGTATTTGGTGCCAAGCCTGTGCTTGCCGAGAATTTAGTCTTGGAAGGTTTGTATTTGATGGAGAGTGCAAAATCATGAAGCGCAATGTGATTCTTTTAGTCTTATTCAACATGATTATTTTTGCCTACTTTCAATTAGCAGATTTATCTGCAACTAGCGGGCATCAAGCATTACCAGAAATTCACCCCGAAAAAGTCCAAATACTTAGTGATCAGCAAGTTCAAGAATTACCAGCGGTTTCAGTGCCTTCCGCAACGGAATAGACAATATGACTATCGCTATTGAAACACGACCGCCTTTTCCACCATTTACTCGTGAAACCGCCATGCAAAAAGTAAGGATGGCGGAAGATGGCTGGAATAATCGAGATCCAGAAAAAGTAGCGTTGGCTTATACCGTGGATAGTGAGTGGCGTAACCGAAATGAATTTCCAAAAGGCCGTAAGGAAATTGTTGAGTTTCTAAAACGCAAATGGGCAAGCGAGCATGAATATCGCTTGATTAAGGAGCTTTGGGCATTTGAAGGGTGTCGCATCGCTGTGCGCTTTGCTTACGAATGGCATGATGATGCAGGCCATTGGTGGCGCTCATACGGCAATGAAAATTGGGAGTTTGACCAAAATGGCCTGATGCAAAAACGCTACGCCAGTATTAATGATTTAGCGATTAACGAATCAGACCGTTTGTTTCATTGGCCACAAGGTAGAAGGCCAGATGGACATAAAGGCTTAAGTGACTTAGGTTTGTAAGTAATAAAAAAGGAGGCCTAGGCCTCCT
>RFOR01000095.1 GCA_009926525.1 Methylophilaceae bacterium | reverse complement strand
AGCTGGCTTAAGCCAGCTTTTTTATTGCTTATCTATGATTAGATAGACGTTGTCACATCCGTGTAGAAGTTAATCATACGTTCAGCTTGCGCTTTATCCGTCCAGCGTGTTTTTGCATAGTTGTATGCCTCTTTACCTAATGCATCACGACGCGCTTTATCACTTAATACTGCATGCACTTTATCCGCAAAAATCACTTCATCATGCGGGGCAATTAAAGCGCCCTCGCCTTCAATCAAAATAGACTTTGTGCCCAGCTCAGCAATTGCAACAACTGGCGTTGCTTGCGCCATTGCTTCTAGCAAGACTAAACCTTGCGTTTCGCTTAATGATGAAAATACAAAAACATCAGCACTTTGATAACAAGCATTTAGCTCGGTATTGCGGTCTAGATAGCCAATAAACTTAATATTGTCCCCAAGATTAAGTTCTTTACTTAAGGCATGAAGGCTAGCCTCAGCCGGGCCTTCGCCAGCTACAACCAACAATGCATTGGGCTGTTTCTTAATTAAATCGACCCACATTCGGAGCAAGAAACTAATATTCTTTTCAAATGCAACGCGGCCAACAAACAAGCCCATTGGTCTATCAGCAGCAATCCCATATTTAGCTCTAAATGCAGTGCCATCTGCTTTGGCGAAGCTGTGTGCTTGAAGGCCAGTTGGAACAACCTCAGCTTTAGATTTCACGCCATATTGACGCAAGACATCTAGCATAGGCTGAGACGGCGCAACGATCGCATCCACCGCATTACATTGGCGACGAGAGATAAAGCGCGCTATGCCTTTGGCAATGCCTTTGGGGATGAATGGTAAGTAATGATGTAGATAATCTTCAAAGAAGGTGTGGTAGGTCTCCACACAAGGCACATCGAGCAAATGTGCAAGCTTTAGGCCAAGATAATGGGCAACGAATGGCGTATGAATATGTACGATGTCGTATTTTTCTTTACGGAGCGAACTTAAGCGATCTAAAGCTTCGCCGTATTTCATCAGTTTATCTTCTGGATCGAAGTAAATACTTCGCGCTGGAATACGTTTGATCCAAGCTTCATCTTCAGTCTTTACGCCATACTCAGGCGCAATTAAATGCACGGTGTGACCCATGTCCTGCATTTGCGTCACGAAGGTTCTGATAGAGGTAGAAACACCGTTGATACGAGGGAAATAGACATCAGAGATAAATAGGATTTTCAATGGTACGGCCTATGTAATGGCGCCGCGATGACGGTCGCTAACAAAGCTATGTTAGCGACGCTTTATGACAGTTATATGAAATGTAACAATTGTTTTATTAGACTGGAAAAAGTAGCAAAGACCAAACCACAACAAGATTCAATAAGCTCAGCAACACTGCAGCGCTGCCAATGTCTTTTGCACGTTTCGCTAATAAATGGTGATCTAAGGAGATACGATCAACCGTCGCCTCAACCGAGGAGTTGAGTAGCTCAACAATCACCACCAAGAAAACACAGGCGATCATTACTGCGCGCTCCATGCCCGTATGGCCAAGATAGGCAGCCAAAGGAATGAGAACAAAGGCTAAACGTAACTCTTGCCTAAATGCATCTTCATTTTTATAAGCCGCTGACAAACCTTCCATTGAATAGCCAAAAGCGTTGATTAACCGACGCAATCCTGTTTTTCCTTTGAACGGACTTTCCATAACTTCCTTAATATTTAGATATAAACTTGGCGTGCAGTATAACAAACAAGTGCGATTGAAATTGTTTGTCATCATACCATCATCAAATCTTCATACTAGCTTAACGTCAGAGGTTCAAATTGCATACTCATGAAAAAGCAACTATATAAGCTCTGTTGGATTCTTCCAATTGTTCTTTATACCGCTGATGCCAACGCATGGGGTTTGATGACCCACCTTTATTTTGCGCATTCTCTCCTTTGGGCAATGCCTGCACTAGATCCAAGACTTAGAAAAGCGATTCAAAACTTTCCTGATTTAGTGATGGCGGGTGCATGTTTACCTGACCTAGCGATTGTTTCAAAACATTTCAAAGAGACACACCATTGGCATCACGCACACCGCTTACTAGAAAAGGCTGAGACCGAAGAAGAGCTCGCTATCGCGATAGGTTACGCTAGCCACTTATATGTTGATGTGATTGCGCATAATCACTTTGTCCCAGCGCATGAGGAAATGTGGACAGATAATGGGATGGTGGCGCATATCGCTTCAGAATGGGCGATGGATGCGCATTTAGAACCATTGCTTCATACATCACCAAGCAAACTGATCAATAAGCATATAAGACTACTGAGTACTTTTATCAGTGAAAACTATCCATGCTCATTCGATGAAACTAAAAAGGCATTAACGAGGCTAAGCTTTTGGGATAACTTGCTACGCACAGCAAAAATCCCACATATTATTTATATCAGTGCTCGTATTGTTGATAGACGCGTATTTAAACACTTCGTATATTACATCGCTAAAACACAGACAGCCATTGCAGAAATTGGAATTGTATTAAGTGGTGAGATGCCTACTTGGAAAGCAGAGTTACTTCATATGAATGATACGCAACTCAGCGCATGGCGCTTAGCATGCCTAGGTGATTTGGCGCTGATGCACCCAGCACCAATCAGCTATTTTGTACCGAATAATTAATTAAAAAAAGTTAACGCTAAAAAATAATAAAAACACTAGCGATAAGACCACCAATTAAGGCGCCAGCGATGACGTCACTTGGGTAATGCAACCCAAGTACAACACGTGATAAACCCACAAAAACTGTAAACGGAATTAGCAAGCCGGCTAATAGTGGATAATAAAACAAACCGACCGCACAAAATGCAACTGCATGCAATGTATGGCCTGAAGGGAAACTAAAA
>RFOR01000094.1 GCA_009926525.1 Methylophilaceae bacterium | reverse complement strand
GCAAGGACTGATTTTGTGCAATCGCATCTGCTAGCAGAACGGCCATTTCTGAAGCATTGGTGAGTTGTTCAGGCGGGATGAGCTTAGCGAGCGAAACATCGAGCTGTGCGGCTTGATGAATGCCACGTGCAGACAACACCCTAGCCAAGATTGGCATGACACCCTCTTTACTTAATGTTGCTGCGGCATCTTGATTAAACGAACGAAGAACGATATTTGCCATGCTTAAGTGTTTGCCAAATTAAAATAGGTAGTGATTGGCTTAAGTTTTCGCCAAAACTTCCAAGTGTCGCGGGGTTTAAGGTGAAGCGTAAACGTCATACCATGCACATCAAAATGACAGCGCAAGGTTTCTAGTTCTCTTTGCTTCAGGCTTTTAAGCATAGGTGCAAACCAATCGCTTTCTAGGTTGGTATTGTTAGCCAGCACAATCACCACATCGCCCGCCAATTTCAATGACGCATAGTCTTGCACTACCCCACAAGAAATACCAGACCACTTTGCCAAGCCCATGCTCAACGCATCATTTGCAAAGAGCTTAAAGGCTGGTTTTTGCGCTGACTGATTGATTGCCTCAAAACGTCCACCGCCAGAAAGCCAAAGGCTATTTACCGCCAATAAGCCTCGCTCTTCGAGGGCTTGGTTAATAGGATGGTCGTGCAACAGCATTTGTACTTCGTTGAGCAAGGACTGAAATTTCATGCCATCCTTACCCAATGGCATGTGCTTGCCAACGTCTCGCCCCATGGCTTCGGAAAGCGAATAAGTGCTGACATCCACATCATCATTCACATGGAGATATAAAAAATCATCAGCCTTGCTAGGCGAAAAACGTAAGGCATCTTGAGCGAAGTGTTGATTAAGCAACGCAGCCAACAACTTTAATTCATCCGCATTTAAGCGCACTGCATCACCCAGCGTAAAATAATCCCGTTGCAACACAAAGTGAACAGGATGCACGACAAACCAATAGCCGGCAGCTTGCTGTGCTTCTTCGCCCATCAAAGCAAGTGGCGCTACAGGCCAGTCCGCCTGCTTTTTTACACCAAACTGCTTGCATAGGCTTGCCTCAAGCGCATGCTCGGCATCTTGCTCCCATGCGCCGACAGCGCATAGCTTAGCAAAAGCTGGGGCGTGATCACCGCTTAATAAATATTGCGCAAACTGAGGGAAATAAACATCAAGATTCAAATCGTCACTCATTTCTAAAACAAACAACCCAAAACAAAGTCTTGGTGTGCCAGACAGCCCATAAATGGCTTTGAAAAAAATACATTTCGCTATACTATTTTCACATACATTTGACGGATTTAATCCCATCCATGGAACTAATTTTATGGCGTCATGCTGAAGCGGAAGATGGCTACCCGGATCATGAGCGCGCCCTCACCGAAAAAGGCCATGAGCAAGCTAAGAAAATGGCGGCTTGGCTAAAGCCTCGTTTGCCTAAAGACACCCAAATCTTGGTGAGCCCAGCAAAACGTGCTCAGCAAACAGCTGATGCGCTTGGGCTTCTTTTTACAACGCTTCCTGAAATTGCACCTGGCGGCTCTCCTCAAGATCTACTTAAAGCAGCCAATTGGGATACCAGTAAAGGCTCGGTGTTAATTGTCGGTCATCAGCCAACGTTAGGGCTTGCTGCCGCAATTGCGATGACTCGCAAAACCCACTTTTGGTGCGTCAAAAAAGCCTCGATTTGGTGGATCGCAAGCCGCATCCGCGCAGAAGATGAGCAAGCGATTATTCGCGCGGTGGTTTCACCTGACATGCTTTAGCTTTTAATTAATTTAAAAGCTAAAGCATCCCTCCCCGTAAACAACCATAGCACGCCATGGCCAACGAAATCGAACTGAAGCTTCGCATTGACGAATCTAGCGCCCCACTCTTAAACAATCATCCAGCCATTACCGAACGTTTAATTGAAGCGCCTTGGACGCGAAAGCTGGTGAGCATTTATTACGACACCCCTGATTTAGCATTGTTAGATGCGGGCCTCAATTTACGTATCCGCAATATGTCTGGCGGCTGGTTTCAGGCCATTAAAAGTACCGGGCAATCTTTGGGCGGCTTGCATCAGCGTTTAGAATGGGAAGATTTGCTCAGCCGAAATGAACCTGATTTTAATAAAATTACCGAGCCGCATTTAGCCAATATATTTTCCGATATCAAGCTAAGAGAGGCACTAAAGCCGCTATTCATCGTCGATGTGGTTCGTACCGATTGGCTACTCAAATACCCAGATGGTTCTGTCATTGAAGTTTCTGCGGATATTGGCGACCTCAAAAGCGCGACAGAAAAAGCTTGTGAGCATATTTGTCCGATTCAAGAGTTAGAGATCGAACTCAAACAAGGCAATACTTATCACCTCTTTGAACTTGCTTTGGCCCTTCAGCAAGACATTCCCATGAGCATTGAAAATGGTAGCAAAGCGCAAATGGGCTACCGTTATTTGCGCCCGCAGCCTTTGATTAAAACCCATGCACAGGCCATGAACATCAAGCGCTTTAAGTCGCCGCCAACCACCAAACAAATCATGCAAGAAGCGCTGACTAGCATGCAAGATAATCAAGAAATCTTAAAAAAGGTCAATCATACGCCAGCGGTTTACCACATGAAGCTTGCCAATAGTCGGCTAGCAAGCGCTTTGGCTTATAGCGGCTTTCGCGCAACGGATAAAGACACGCTGAACATTATTCAAGACTTGGAATGGTTGGCGCAGTTCTTAATTTCGCCTTGCGATCACTTTGGCTATCAAAACCTAAACGCTATTTTGAATGGTCAGCGTTATCAGAGAATACTGCTGAGCTTAGGGGCTTGGTTACACAAATAAAAAAGCCGCTTAATTTTGCAGCTCTTTTATCCATCTAATGGATTACCAA
>RFOR01000093.1 GCA_009926525.1 Methylophilaceae bacterium | reverse complement strand
TGCAATATATGATTACAAAAAAGCTGGCTGCTGTTACACAAAACATTTGTGTGGTTGGCGACGATGCCCAGAGCATATACGCTTTCCGCGGAGCAAACATTCAAAATATTTTGAATTTTGAACGCGATTATCCCGACGTTTCTACCTACAAACTTGAGCAAAATTACCGATCCACTGGGGCCATTTTGCGGGCGGCTAATCAAGTGATTTCGAACAATCCAAAGCTATTTGAGAAAAAACTTTGGAGCGAGCTTGGTACAGGCGATTTAATTCAAGTGAGCGCCGCACGCGATGATGAGCATGAGGCTGAGTCGGTGGTCATGAAGCTAATGGCGCACAAGTTTGAAAACCGCACCACCTATGCTGATTATGCGATTTTGTATCGGGGCAATCATCAAGCACGCATATTTGAACAGCATCTGCGTAACCATAAAATTCCTTACACCATCTCAGGCGGACAATCTTTTTTTGATAAAGCAGAGATTAAAGATTTAGTCAGCTATTTACGCCTCATTGCTAACGAAGATGATGACCCTGCTTTCATCCGTGCTGCCACCACCCCTAAAAAAGGCATAGGCAACAACACGCTAGAGCGCCTGGGTGAATACGCGAGTTTGCATAAGATTTCTTTATTTGCTTCAGCGTTTGAAGGCGAATTCCAACGTGAGCTTGGTGGACGTCAGTTGGATGATTTACTCACTTTTTGCCAATACATTAACAAACTCCAAGACCGCGCGAGCAAAGACCCTGCAGGCGAAGTACTCAATGACATGCTCAATGCTATTCAATATGAGGCTTTTTTATATGACTCTGATGAACCACGTTCAGCCGAAGCTAAATGGAAAAACGTGTTGGACTTTGTAAGCTGGTTAACCAAAAAGGGTGAAGACAACAACGATGGCGAAACTCGTGATTTACTTAATCTGACGCAAATGGTTGCGCTGATGAGTATGCTGGAAGGTCGAGAGGATGGCGAACCTGATGCGGTGAAACTGTCGACACTCCATGCCGCTAAAGGCTTGGAGTTCGGACACGTATTTTTAATCGGCGTGGAAGAAGGTATTTTGCCACACCGTGAAAGTGTGGATAACGACAAAATCGAGGAAGAGCGCCGGTTAATGTACGTGGGCATAACTCGCGCACAAAAATCACTCAACATTTCTTGGTGCAAAAAACGTAAACGCGCTGGCGAAACTGAAATTTGCGAACCAAGCCGTTTTATTGAGGAATTGCCAGCAGATGATATCCGCCATTTTGGCAACCCAAGCATTGATCCTGCTGCAAGCAAAGAACATGGCAAAGAACGTATGGCGCAAATTCGCGCTATGCTCGGCCAAAGCAAAAATTAAACTAGAAAGCATTCATGCCACATATCACCCTAGACAATGCCTCCCTCGCCTTTGGCCATCACGCTTTATTAGACAAAGCGTCGTTTCAGCTTGATCCTGGCGAACGTGTTGGCTTGATTGGTCGAAATGGCGCTGGAAAATCCAGCTTGCTGAAAGTAATTGCTGGCGAAACTAAACTCGACGATGGCAACGTTTGGCGTGCGACCTCGGTGCGCATTGTTTATGTGCCGCAAGAGCCAATTTTAGATACTAAGCACACCGTCTTTGAAGCAGTGGCAGAAGGCTTGGGCGACATGCAACAAATCCTGGTGGATTACCATGAAGTCACACACAGCATGGGCGATGCAGATGCCGACATTGATGCGCTGATGGAGCGCATGCAAACACTTCAACACGAACTAGATGCTAAAGATGGTTGGGGCATGCAAGCAAAAGTGGAAACTGTGCTTAGCAAATTAAGTTTGAATCCTGATACCCCTGTAGCATCACTCTCAGGCGGTTGGCGTAAACGTGTTGCACTAGGACGTGCTCTAGTAGCGGATCCTGAGGTTTTGCTATTAGATGAACCGACCAACCATTTAGACTTAGAAGCAATTCAATGGTTAGAAGAACTATTGCTTAACTTTAACGGTGGCGTGTTATTCATCACCCATGACAGGCGCTTCTTAAATCGACTCGCAACGCGCATTGTGGAGCTAGATCGCGGCAAGTTAACAGATTTTATCGGCAATTACGAGAACTATGTTGTCAAAAAAGAAGAGTTGCTAGCAGTTGAAGCAACCCATGCAGCTAAGTTCGACAAAGTATTGGCTCAAGAAGAGGTTTGGATACGTCAAGGCATCAAAGCCCGCCGCACCCGAAACGAAGGGCGGGTTCGCCAACTGGAAAAGCTTCGCCTAGAACGTGCAGCCCGGCGTGAACGCCAAGGCAACGTAAAACTATCATTAGACGCTGGCGAACGCTCCGGAAAACTAGTTGCTGAGCTCGATAACGTAATTAAAGCCTACGGCGACCGCACTCTAATAAAAGGCTTTACCACGCGCATTATGCGTGGCGACCGCATCGGTTTACTTGGCCCTAATGGTATCGGTAAAACCACGCTCTTAAAACTCATATTAGGTCAGGAAGAAGCCGATTCTGGCACGATTCAACGTGGCACGAATATGAACGTCGCCTACTTTGACCAAATGCGCGAACAATTAGATGAAGAGGCTACACTCGCAGATACCATTAGTCCGGGTTCAGACTTTGTTGAAATCGGCAACGAGCGCAAGCATGTCATCAGCTATTTGGAAGACTTCTTATTTCCACCACAACGCTCACGTTCACCAGTTAAGTCACTTTCTGGTGGCGAACGTAACCGCTTATTACTGGCGCGTTTATTTGCCCGTCCTTCCAATGTTTTGGTTTTAGATGAACCGACTAACGACTTGGATATCGACACGCTCGAACTGCTGGAAAGCTTATTACAAGATTTCCCTGGCACCCTATTCCTAGTCAGCCATGATCGCGCCTTCTTAGAAAACACAGTTACGCAAGTCATTGCGTTTGAAGGCAACGG
>RFOR01000092.1 GCA_009926525.1 Methylophilaceae bacterium | reverse complement strand
TTACATTTATTAATTGCGCTAATTAAAGAGAAATCTCATGTCTGGAAATACCATCGGTACTTTATTCACGCTTACGTCATTTGGTGAATCTCACGGCGCTGCCATTGGCGGCGTAGTGGATGGCTGCCCTCCAGGTTTGGAGTTGTCGGCTGAAGATTTACAGGTGGATTTGGATAGACGTAAACCAGGCACTTCTCGCCATGTGACGCAACGTAGCGAAGCGGATAGTGTAGAGATTCTTTCAGGCATATTTGAAGGTAAAACGACAGGTGCGCCGATTGGTTTGTTGATTCGCAACACCGACCAGCGCAGTCAAGATTACAGCAAGATTATGGACACTTTCCGTCCAGGCCATGCGGATTACACTTACGCACAAAAATATGGCATTCGTGATTATCGTGGTGGTGGTCGTTCAAGTGCACGAGAAACCGCAGTGCGTGTTGCCGCAGGCGCTATTGCTAAAAAATGGTTGAAGCAACGTTATGGTGTGAACATTCGTGCTTATTTGAGCCAGCTTGGCGAACTCCAAATTCCTTTTGCAAGCTTGGACGATTTGCAGCATCCAGATAATAAAATCTTCACACCAAATATGGCGATGATGCCTGAGCTAGAGGCTTATCTAGATAATGTGCGTTCTGAGCGTGATTCAGTTGGTGCAAAAATCACAGTGATTGCCGAAGGTGTGCCAGTGGGTTGGGGTGAGCCTATTTTTGATCGTTTAGATGCTGAAATTGCTTATGCCATGATGGGCATTAATGCAGTGAAAGGTATTGAGATTGGTGCTGGCTTTGAATCTATTGCTCAGCGTGGCAGTGTTCACAGCGATGAGCTCACACCAAATGGCTTTGCAACTAATCATGCAGGCGGTATTTTGGGCGGCATTTCTAGCGGCCAAGAAATTCACGTGAATGTTGCGTTCAAACCAACTTCAAGTATTCCGCAAGAGCGTAATTCAATTGATAAAAACGGTCAGCCAGTCATGATGCAAACTACGGGTCGTCATGACCCATGCGTTGGTATTCGCGCTACTCCTATTGTTGAGGCGATGTTGGCTTTGGTATTAATTGACCATGCGCTTCGAAATCGCGCTCAAAATGCTGACGTAAATTCAGGCCTTAAAAGTATCTAATTTATTTTCATAGGCCTGATATGCAACTTCCTTATTGGCGCCTTTCCGCTTTTTATTTCGCGTACTTTGCATTTGTAGGCTCCTTTTCGCCCTATTGGAGCCTATATTTAAAGTCACTCGCTTTTGCCCCATTCCAAATCGCAGTGCTCATGTCACTGTTTCAAGTAGCGCGTATTTTTGCGCCTAGCTTGTGGGGTTGGTTAGCAGATCATCTTGGCCAACGCGTTTCCATTATTCAGTGGTTATCCGCACTGAGCTTGCTCTCTTATGTTGGGGTATTTGTGGGCACAAGCTATGCTTGGCTGTTTGCTGTCATGCTATTGCTCAGCTTCTTTTGGAGTGCGTCTTTACCTTTAATCGAAACAGTCACGCTAGGTCATTTGGGCGACCGCTTTGATAAATACGGCCATATCCGTATGTGGGGATCTATTGGCTTTATCGTTGCTGTGATTGGTCTTGGCTACTTGCTCGATATCTTCAATATTCGCTTATTGCTTTGGGCTGTGCTCGGCATGATGGTTGCGGTCTTGGTGTTCTCTCGCAATATTCCAGAGCCAAAAATAGAGCCGCACCATACGGATGACCGTTCGATTTGGGCGATTATGCGTCAGCGCGAGGTACTGGCCTTGTTGGCCGCCTGTTTCATGATGGCTGCCGCGCATGGCGTGTATTACACGTTTTACTCTATTTATTTGGTTGACCATGGATATAGTAAAGCGAATGTTGGCTTGCTTTGGGCATTGGGTGTCATTGCTGAAATTTTGATTTTCTTATGGATGCCAAAACTTACTACGCGCTTCGGCCTAAAGAATATTTTACTCGTCAGCTTATTTATTGCCTTTGTACGCTTTAATTTAATTGGCTGGGCAGTCGATTGGTGGTGGATAGTCCTATTTGCACAAGTTTTGCATGCGGCTACTTTTGGTTCCTATCATGCTGCCGCAGTTGCGCTGACGCATCAGCACTTCAAAGGACGTCATCAATCTAAAGGGCAGGGACTTTATACTAGCGTTTCTTATGGTATGGGAGGTACCTTTGGAGGCTTGGTTAGTGGCTATGCTTGGGAGGCATTAGGTTCAAGTTGGACATTTACTATTTCAGGCATCTTTGGTTTGCTAGGCTGCTTGTTCTTTATTTGGGTGATGCCAAAAAAAGCGAAGCTCTAAAATGAAAAAGCCAGCTCAATTGAACTGGCTTTTTAATGCTGAAACTCGTATTAAATACGTTTGTCTTTTTCAATCAACGCATAAGCTGAGTGATTATGGATAGACTCGAAATTTTCAGATTCAACGACGAACTTATCAATCCGTTTCTCGTTATTCAACACTGCTGCAACGTCACGCACCATGTCTTCTACAAATTTAGGGTTGTCGTAGGCGCGTTCAGTCACAAATTTCTCATCAGGGCGTTTGAGTAGGCCATAAAGCTCACAAGAGGCTTGTTCTTCGACCATGCGGATAATGTCTTCCACCCAAATAAAGTCGTTAATCAGCGCTGTGACGGTGACGTGAGAGCGTTGGTTGTGCGCGCCGTAGTCTGAAATCTTTTTCGAACATGGACAAAGGCTAGTCACAGGCACCAATACCTTAACTGTGATGTCAAATTTACCTTGTTTGATTTCACCGATAAATGTCACTTCATAATCGAGTAAGCTTTGCACGCCTGATACAGGGGCAGATTTCTTTACGAAGTACGGGAAAGTCATTTGCACGTAGCCAGATTCCGCTTCTAGGCGTTTTACCATTTCACGCAAAATGGTCTCGAAAGATTCGATAGAAATCTCATGCTCGTTCATATTGAGAATTTCAACAAAGCGCGACATGTGGGTGCCTTTAAAGTTG
>RFOR01000091.1 GCA_009926525.1 Methylophilaceae bacterium | reverse complement strand
CTTTTGTTAAGGCTGCGGTTTCGGCTGGTTATGCCGTGGTAGCGTTGGACGTTTTTGCAGATGCTGATACTCAGCTTGCCGCAGAGCAAGTTTATAAGATTGATTACGCTAATAATGGCTTTGACGCCAAACAGCTTGAAGCGGCTCTGGATCAAATCGACACTGCCGACATGCTTGGCTTTGCTTATGGCAGTGGCTTTGAAGCGCAGCCTGATCTGCTTGAGCGTATTGCTCAACGCTTGCCATTAATTGGCAATTCGCCTGAAGTTGTGCGTAAGCTTAAAGATGCCCAATCTTTTTTTGAGGTATTGGATCGCTTGGCGATTCCACATCCTGAAGTGAGTTTTGCATCGCTTGCCAATGCTGAGGGCTGGATATGTAAGGAAGAGGGCGGGTCTGGCGGCGCGCATGTCATTAATGCTAGCGTCAACCAAGTCTTGCCAAGAAGCCAATATTATCAACGTGTCATAGATGGTACGCCTATTTCTATGCTCTTCGCCGCGAATGGTAGCGAGGTGCAAGTGATTGGTTTTAATCAGCAGTGGGTTTCGCCGATTGAAGGCAAGCCATATCGTTACGGAGGTATTGTCGGTAATGCCAATTTACCCTTGGTGATTAAAATGGCATTGCAAGAAACTGCAGAAAAAATCACAGCGACTTTCGGTTTGCGAGGCTTAAATAGCTTGGATGTGATTTGGCAGGATGCGCAATTTTGGGTCTTGGAAATCAATCCAAGATTAAGCTCAACACTTGATCTTTATCAATCGAAAGAGACTAACTTGTTTGCCTTGCATGTGCGAGCGTCAAGTGGAGACTTGAGCCATTTTCCAGAAATTTCTGCACGCTCAAAAGCACGTAACGTTTTATATGCAACGCAAGATTTAGTGGTTTCAGAGAATTTAGTTTGGCCAGAATGGACTGCTGATATTCCTACAGCGCAGACAAAAATTTCTCAGCATCAACCTATTTGCACGGTATTGGCTGATGCTAATACGGCTAGCGATGCGCAAGGTTTAGTTCTTCAGAGAGTTGAGCAGCTTTCCGCTTTATTATTTAAGTAATTGATTGAAAATTTGTAGGAGTTTTAATGTCTGATTCTACCCAAGCTGCAAAGCTCGACACATCTAACTGGCCAAGCATCAACGCGCTAACTAATCCATTGGTCGCGCATCTCGTATCAAATGCTAAAGCATTACGTGTGGGCGTCAGTAAGTCTGATAATGGCGCGACTATTATCGATGCGGGTATTAACCATGCTGGCGGTTTGGAAGCGGGGCGCTTAATTGCCGAAATCTGTATGGGTGGTTTGGGTCATGTAAATATTCAAAGCTCAACGACATTCCCGCACTGGCCTTGGATGCTCTCAGTGCACTCGAATAACCCAATTTTGTCTTGTTTGGGTAGTCAATACGCTGGCTGGAGTTTGGTGCA
Organism: Methylophilaceae bacterium; assembly: GCA_009926525.1. Taxonomy (GTDB): domain Bacteria; phylum Pseudomonadota; class Gammaproteobacteria; order Burkholderiales; family Methylophilaceae; genus Methylopumilus_A. Next base: position 1,569 of record RFOR01000091.1, on the reverse strand, counting down.
TGAGAAATTTTTTTCATTGGGCTCTGGCCCAGGACGCGCTATTGCATGCCGTGAAGACTTGCTCAAAGATTTAGGTTACAAAGACCAAGCGAATGCTGCTTGCTTGGTCCTGGAGAGTGATAAAGTACCTCCAGTTGAGGTCATTGAAAAGGTATCTAGGGACACAGGTGTTGCGGTTGAAAACTTAACATTTATTCTCACACCAACCCGTAGCTTGGCTGGCACAGTGCAAATCGTAGCGCGTGTGCTCGAAGTGGCAATGCATAAAATCCATACGCTACATTTCCCTTTAGACCATGTTGTCGATGGTATGGGGAGTGCACCTTTGCCACCGCCGGCGCCAGATTTCTTGATTGGCATGGGGCGCACTAATGATGCGATTTTATTTGGCGGTCATGCGCATTTATTTGTGAAGTGCTCTGATGACGCTGCGGCTAAATTGGCGAAAGAATTACCAAGTAATTCATCGCGTGATTACGGCCGTCCTTTTGCCGAAGTGTTTAAAGCAGTGGATATGGACTTTTACAAGATAGATCCAATGTTGTTCAGCCCAGCGGCAGTGACTATCACAGCGCTTGAATCTGGCAATACATTTACAGGCGGCAAGTTGGATGCGGCTTTGATTGATCAATCGTTTGGCTACCAAGCTTAAAGTTTTTTGATGACAAAAATCCCCGTGTTTACTGACGACCCAGGTTGGCATGGCGATCGCTTAAAAGAGGCTTTTGCGGTTCGCGGCTATCAAGCGGTATTCGTTTCACTGAAAGATTGTTTTTTAGACGTCACCGCCGATTCACGCGGTGTTGTAATCCCAGGCTTCGACTCCTTGCCTAAATTCGCTTTTGTGCGCGGCGTTCCGGGCGGCACTTTGCAACAAGTTATTACCCGTTTGGATATTTTGCATGTTTTAGCAATGCTCAGTGTTAGAGTCTATAACACTGGTCGTGCACTAGAGCGCGCTGTCGATAAAGCCATGACCAGCTTTCTTTTGCATCATCACGGCGTTGCAACACCAGATACCTGGGTGTGCGAATCTCGACAGCAAGCGCATGAGATTATGTCGCGAGAAATCACAGAAAATAGACCCTTGGTCATTAAGCCGTTATTTGGCTCGCAAGGTAACGGCGTGCGAATGATTAAAAAAGGTGATGCCTTGCCTGTCCCGATGGAGGCGCATGTTGATGGTTTGTATTATTTGCAGCGCTATGTCGATAGCGGCGAGGGTGCTGGTATGACCATCGTGTGTTTGTGATACAAGGCAAAGCGATTGCTGCCACGGTGCGACATGGTGAGAGTTGGGTGAACAATGTGGCGCTTGGTGGCCGCTGTGAAGCCGTCGCGCATGGTGGCGAACTCGGCATGCTGGCTGAAGCTGCCGCCAAAGCGGTGGCTATTGATTACTGTGGCGTAGATATTATTCGAGACCGCCAAGGTAAGTTGTATGTGTTAGAGGTGAATAGCATTCCGGCTTGGAAAGGTTTGCAAGCCGTTGTGAGTACCGATATTGCTCAAGCTTTGGTGGATGATTGTTTGGGATTGCTGTCGTGAGCGATATCGCCTTAATTTATC
>RFOR01000010.1 GCA_009926525.1 Methylophilaceae bacterium | reverse complement strand
ACCGCCGCTGAGCTTTCTGCAAAATATATTAATGACCGCCACCTGCCAGACAAGGCAATTGACGTGATTGATGAAGCAGGTGCAGCACAGCGCATTCTGCCCAAGTCCAAACAAAAGAAAGTCATTGGCGACAAAGAGATTGAGGACATCATCGCTAAAATTGCGCGAATTCCGCCTAAGAATATTTCCAGCGATGACCGCAACGCGCTCAAAACACTAGACCGCGACTTAAAAGCAGTGGTATTTGGTCAAGACAAAGCAATTGACTCGCTGGCTTCAGCCATTAAAATGGCGCGAAGCGGCTTGGGCAGTCAAAATAAACCGATTGGCTCATTCCTATTCTCTGGCCCAACAGGCGTTGGTAAAACTGAAGTGGCTAAGCAATTGGCTTATACCTTGGGTATTGAATTGGTGCGCTTTGATATGTCGGAATATATGGAACGCCATGCCGTTTCACGCTTAATTGGCGCGCCTCCTGGCTATGTGGGTTTTGAACAAGGCGGATTGATGACCGAAGCCATTACTAAACATCCGTATTGCGTATTGCTGTTAGATGAAATCGAAAAAGCACACCCTGACATCTACAATATCTTGCTACAAGTAATGGACCACGGCACGCTCACAGATAATAATGGTCGCAAAGCTGACTTCCGCAACGTCACCATTATCATGACGACTAACGCTGGTGCAGAGTCCCTTTCAAAAACATCGATGGGGTTTACCCAAGGCAAGCAAGTAGGCGATGAGATGGCGGAAATTAAACGTCTTTTTAGCCCAGAGTTCCGCAACCGCTTGGATGCGACGGTTTCATTCGCGCCACTTTCACAAGAAATCATCATGCGTGTGGTGGATAAATTCCTAATGCAGCTAGAAGACCAATTGCACGAGAAAAAAGTCGAAGCAAGCTTTAGTGACAAGCTAAAAGCCTACTTAGGTAAAAAAGGCTTTGATCCACTTATGGGTGCTCGCCCGATGTCCCGATTGATTCAAGACACTATTAGACGAGGCTTGGCAGACGAGTTGTTATTTGGCAAATTAGCCAACGGCGGTCATGTATTTGTAGATATTGATGACAAAGACCAAATCACCTTGGATTTTGATGACATCACGTCAGAAAAGTCATCAGGAAAATCAAATCAACTCACCGCTGACTTAATGGAATAAAGAGAAATAAAGTAATCATAAAAGGGGCACAATTTGTGCCCCTTTTTACTTTTATGCATCCGTCCAAACAGGATATTTGTGCATCACATCTATAAACAACTGACTATTCAACAAACTATTTAGCCAAGTTTTCAAGGCTGGATAATTGGCAGACCCAAACCAAACCTGATCCACCATAGAAAATTGCCGCACAAAAGGAAAAATAGCGATATCTGCTTTTGAAACTGTGTTGCGACAAAAGTGAGAATTTTTTTGAAGTAGCGACTCTAAGCGCTGTAAAAATTCTTCGCCTTGGGCGCGATAAACATCAGGTGAATTTTCAGGAAAACGAATCGCGTATTTGTATTTATCCAAAGCCTGTTTGAAAGCCCCATCATTTGTTGCAATCAAATCAGCGCTTAGTTTTTGTACTTCTTGGTCTGGAACAATCCATGCATCCACATCTGACTGCGCTAAAGCCCAATCCATAATATCCAAGCTCTGTTCAAGCACTTTCCCGCTAGCAAGTACCAACACAGGGACGGTTCCTTTCGGTGAAACAGCCAGCATATGCGCAGGCTTTTCCCTTAAAGCAATCTCGCGAATTTCAACAGCAATTTTTGCATAACGGAGCGCCATACGAGCCCGCATGGCATAAGGACAACGACGATAGGAATATAAAATGGGCTGCTGCAAAAGCTACTCAGCCATCAAATGAAGCAATACGTGACGGGTATGCGATGCCAAACGATGCTCATACAAAAAGATGCCTTGCCAAGTGCCAAGCGCCACTTTGCCATCAATAAAAGGAATTGAAATCGACGTCTGGGTTAAGGCGCTTCGAATATGCGCTGGCATATCATCAGGCCCTTCTGCCGTATGAATAAATAATTGATCGCCATCTGGCACTAAGCGCGCGAAAAAACTTTCCATATCCACCAGCACATCAGAGTCGTAATTCTCGTTAATCAGAATACTGGCAGAGGTATGTTGAACATATAGGGTTAGCAAGCCTGTTTTAAGCCCGCTATTCTTAGCCCAGGCTAGCACTTGAGGGGTCATGTCGTACAAGCGACGACCATTCGTTTTAATGCTGATTTTGTGGCTAGCCTGTTGCATCAATCATTAAAACCCAAAGCGATAAAACATTCCTGGGCCATAATAAGGACGAGGATAGCCCCAATAAGGGCTGCGAGAGTAGCCCCACCAAGGGTCATAATATGGCTGTCTTAATTGGTATTCTCGCTTAAGCTTTTGCTGTTCTTGTAACTTATTTTGCTCGCGTTTATTTAACTCTTCAGCAAAACTATCTCTCACCGCTTGCTCATGCGCGGCGTACATATAATCTAATACCTTTTGCTCTACCCCTTTACTGCTTAACTCAAGCAACTGGGAAGGCGTTAATGCGTATTGTGACTGACTATCTTTGATTTTTTGGATAATTTCATCTGCAGGCACTTTGTTTTTAGAGAGCAGAACGACTTCATCCAAACTTAAGTTTGGGGTTGGCTTAGGCATGATGCGCTCCAACTCTTCGGCTGAAATACGCTGAATTTGCGGGGGCTGCTCTGGCGTCGTAGCACAGCCATTGAGCAAGCCCACAAAAACTAAAGCCCCCACAAAACTCATTCCATTCGATAAAGTCATCACGTTTATCCTTTAGTAAAAAGCATCTTTCCACCATTAAAGTCTACCTTAATGGTATCTTTTGGTGCGAAGTTACCGGCCAAAATCTCGCGTGAAAGTGGGTTTTCAAGCTCACTCTGAATCGCACGTTTTAGTGGTCTTGCACCGTAAACAGGGTCAAAACCGGCATTAGCGATTTCAGACAATGCTGCTTCACTTACCTCTAATTGCATATCCATTGCTGCCAAGCGTTTTGCTAAGTATTGCAATTGAATACCGGCAATCGCTTTAATGTTGCTCTCACCTAACGCATGGAACACAACAATCTCGTCAATACGGTTGATAAATTCAGGGCGGAAATGCGTTTTGACTTCACCCATCACCGCAAGTTTCACGACTTGGTAATCATCACCCTGCATACCTTGTATCATTTGACTACCCAAATTTGACGTCATGATAATCACCGTGTTTTTGAAGTCCACTGTACGGCCTTGACCATCCGTCAAACGACCATCATCCAACACTTGGAGCAAAACGTTAAACACGTCTGGATGTGCTTTTTCCACTTCATCTAGCAAAATCACTGAATAAGGTTTACGTCGAACAGCCTCCGTTAATGTGCCGCCCTCTTCATAGCCCACATAGCCAGGAGGCGCACCAATCAAACGCGACACAGAATGTTTCTCCATAAACTCGCTCATGTCGATACGAATTAAATGATCTTCCGAATCAAACAAGAAGCCAGCAAGTGCCTTACAAAGCTCCGTTTTACCTACCCCCGTTGGGCCCAAGAACAAAAACGAACCATAGGGACGGTGCGGATCACCCAAGCCTGAACGTGAACGGCGAATCGCATCAGACACCAAGCGTACCGCTTCATCTTGGCCTACGACACGCTCATGTAACTTGGTTTCCATGGTGAGCAATTTCGCACGCTCACCTGTCATCATTTTAGACACAGGAATCCCAGTAGCACGACTCACAACTTCAGCAATCTCTTCAGCCCCAACTTGTGTACGAAGTAACCGATTTAGCTTCACTTCACCTTTATCTTCTTCTGCTGCAGCACTTTTAAGCTGTGCTTCTAATGCGGGCAACTTGCCATATTGCAACTCAGAAACCTTTTGCCATTCGCCTTTGCGAGTCGCCTCGTCCATTTGCTGCTTAATCTTTTCAATTTCTTCTTTAATATGCGCAGAGCCTTGAACTTGGGCTTTTTCAGCTTTCCAAATATCCTCTAAATCAGCAGACTCTTTTTCTAAGCGACCAATCTCATCTTCAATCAAAGCAAAACGTTTTTTAGAAGCTTCGTCTTTTTCTTTGCGCACAGCTTCACGCTCAATCTTTAATTGAATCAATCGACGGTCTAACTTATCCAACGCTTCTGGCTTACTGTCGATTTCCATCTTAATCTTTGCTGCCGCTTCATCAATCAAATCAATCGCCTTGTCAGGCAAGAAACGGTCAGTAATATAACGATGGCTAAGCTCAGCCGCTGCTACAATCGCAGGGTCAGTGATCTCCACACCATGATGTAGCTCGTATTTTTCTTGCAAGCCCCGCAGAATCGCAATCGTTGCTTCAACGGTAGGCTCATCAACCAAAACTTTTTGGAAACGACGCTCTAACGCTGCGTCCTTTTCGATGTATTTTCGATATTCATCCAAAGTCGTTGCGCCCACACAATGCAACTCCCCTCGGGCTAAAGCAGGCTTAAGCATATTGCCGGCATCCATTGCTCCTTCGGCTTTACCTGCACCTACCATGGTGTGTAGCTCGTCGATAAAGACAATGGTTTGACCTTCATCCATCGCTAACTCTTTAAGCACGGATTTCAAGCGTTCCTCAAATTCACCACGGTATTTGGCCCCCGCAAGCAAAGCCGCCATATCAAGCGACAAAACCTTTTTGCCTTTAAGTGACTCTGGTACCTCACCATTCACAATACGTTGTGCCAAGCCCTCTACAATTGCGGTCTTACCCACGCCTGGCTCTCCAATGAGCACAGGGTTGTTTTTAGTACGACGTTGCAATACTTGAATCGCGCGACGAATCTCATCATCACGTCCAATCACAGGGTCTAACTTGCCCATGCGAGCACGTTCAGTTAAATCTAACGTGTATTTCTTAAGAGACTCGCGCTGACCTTCGGCTTCTTGATTGTCCACAGACTCCCCGCCTCGCACTGCACTGATTGCTGCTTCCAAAGCAGCCTTGTTCAAGCCAACTTGTTTGAGCAATTTTGCTGTGTCGCCTTTGTCTTCAGCCAAAGCAAGCAAGAACATTTCGCTGGCGATATAAGCATCACCGCGCTTTTGTGCGTGTTTATCTGTCAGATTAAGCAGATTATTAAGATCGCGAGAAATCGCCACCTCGCCAGAGCTTTCAGCAACTTTAGGAAGTTGGTTAATGGCGACTTGTAAGCCCGCTTTGAGTGGTTCAAGATTCACGCCTGCCCGCGCAAGCAATGACGCTGTGCCCCCATCATCTTGACTCAATAAAGCTGACAGCAAATGTGCCGCTTCAATACTGGCATGGTCCTGACCGACAGCCAAGCTTTGCGCATCGCTCAGAGCTTGCTGAAACTTAGTGGTTAGCTTATCTACTCTCATGCCATTACTCCATTTAGGATGTTTGATAGAGCCTATATGGGGCAGATGTCAATTATTTCAATGGGGGGTATTGGGAATTCAGAATTTACTTGCCCAGCTTTTGAGCCAGATCAAATCGGGGCTACCGCTGATGGCTTTTACTTGATGAGCATTGTCGTAAAAGTAAGTGCGTGGAAGCTCGCCATACCAAGCCTTATCAATGCTATATCTAAGGCGCTCTTCATCAGGCTCAGAAAACTGCCAAGCTTCATATCGCGCTGGCAATTTAATTTGTTTTAGGGCTTTCGTCACCTCTTGTGTGGTACTTAAGCCATCCGCACTAACTAATACCAATTTAATTTTTGGATGCTGTTTTACAAATTCACCGAGAGTATTAAGGTCATCCAAACAGTAGCTACAATCTAGCGACCAAAAAGCCATAATCATAGGCTGACCTTGATGTGCTTTTTCAATTTCAACTCGGCTAGATGCCATAAATGGCTTAAGCGACTCAGCACAAACTTGTAGACTCATCATGAGTGCAAGCATTAAGCCAACTGTTAGCAACCAATGCTTCAATATCTGCCTCATTGGGTAATCTTCAGCCATGCCAAACCGTCCAATTTAGTATTCCAAGCTAAATAGGCTTGGCCATCTTTAAGCAACAGTTGAGGATAATCTGATTTTCCTTTGGTTTGCGAAATAACAACAGGCGTATCCCAAGAACGTCCGCCATCGTTGGACCTAGCAAGCTTCACTAGACTTAATGTATCCGTCATTTCTTTCCAAGCAAGCCACACCTGTTCGCCATCACTGATCAAGGCTGGATGACCAGCTTGGTTATTAGCATCGCCAAAGCGCTTGGCTGGCGATGAAACCCAAGCATCACCATCCATGCGCGCATAGAACAAACCAGCTTTGTCGCCACCATCAAACCATGCCATGTGATAACCCCAGTCGCCACCTATAGCAATGGCAGGGCCATGATGCGGGCAAGCATCAATTTTCCAATCACCAAAACTTGCACGGTGAACTTTTGGCGTTGTGTCGTTTGCACTTACTTTAGCGATTGCATGGTCACGCACGCCACCATAAAAAAGATGACGCCACATCATCACTGCATCACCCTGTTCATCGGCAAGCATAGCAATACGACAGCATTCACAGCTACTATCTGCCACTTTATGCTCTGCACTAAAGCTCGCGCCTTGGTCATCTGACACCGCATAATAAATGGCTGCGCCGTCATAAGGTTGCTTAGTTTTTTTAGCGGCAATCAAATCGCGCTTATCTACCCAAGCCACATAAATACGGCCTGATGGAGAAATTGAAAGCGCATCAAATCGGTGCGTAATCTCAGCACGGTCTTGATGAACAATGCTCGGCTGTGAAAAGGTTTTGCCGCCATCGCTAGAACGCGAGAACCAAATATAACCGCTATATGGCGTTGGTAATGCTTGCGTCCAAGTAACATAAATATTGCCATTTTTAGCAATGGCAATTTTCGGGCGCGCATCGCCATCTGTCCCAATTTTTTGTGCCTGGCTATTCAGCTTTTGCGAAGCAGAGAACGCCAATGACACCAATGCTGGAGATTTATCAACCAAAACAAAACCATCTTTCACGCTGGCACGCCAAAGATTACCCTTCGCATCCAGCGCTACAGAAACCGCCAGAGGCGGTCCATGGTCGTGGCCCTCATGAGCGCAAGCATTACCTGTCAGCGCCATCAATAAAGCCAAACTAAAGATTAGTTTTATCGTTTTCATTATTTTCATCAATCGCATTATACAAACTTAATAATCAAATTTGATTTGAGCATAAAAAGTGCGCTGTGGGAGAGGATGCGATACATAAGCTTTGTAGTTAGTGAGGTTATCCACACCAACAGAGGCCATCCAACGGTCAGCAAATTTATAATTAGCTTTTACATCCATCAAGAAAAACTGACTGGCGGCCTTGTAAGTATCAGGATTCACATCTGAATTATCCAAGTTAATATATTGTCTTCCGCTATACCGGGCACCCACGCTTAATGTCAGGTCATTATTCACGTGGTAAATAGCAACTGCCTTATAAAGCTGTTTGGGAATACGTGGTGCAACATGTCCATTGTTAGAAGGTGCAGCAGTATCAAGTAAAACTTTTGCATCTGTCCATGTAGCGTTCGCGTGAATATCTAAGCCAGAAACAAAAACATCTTTCCACTCAGTTGCGGCCTCTAATCCATACGTACGAATGTGATCTACATTTTGAACATAACTAGTAGTAGAACCAGCGGGAGAAACATTTGTTTGAGAGAGCAGCGCATCGTACTTATGTTCATTAAATGCGCTTAAGCGAATCAAGCCATTTGCAAAACGACGTTCCGCGGTTAGCTCTGCAGAGAGCACTTCCTCAGGTTTAAGATCAGGATTATTTACCAGAATATTCGCGCCATTTGCGAGCTGCTGATAGAGCTCAGTCACGGTAGGAAAGCGGAAAGCTTGACCAAACGCCGCTCTGAAACCCCATGCGGGCTGTGGCTCGAAGCTTAAGGAAATTTTTGGTGAAAACTTATTGGCCGACTTATCTTGGTAATTTGCTGCCACCACGCCTGACTGATTGCTTCCATCTGTTGCCTGCCAGAACTCCTGACGAGCCCCTAATGTTAAAGCCCATTGTGAGTTAAGTTGCCATTTGTCCTGAACATAGACCGCTTGAGTTTGCGTATTACCTCGAGAAGATGCGTTAAAGCTACTCTTGCTTATCGCCGACCAGTCAGCACTATTGGTCGTCGTACTACGTAATTGGTAATCATCAATATGATAGCCAAAGTCTAGTGTATGGTTTTTTGGGCGCAAAGTACCTCGCGCTTCAAAAACAGTCCATCCTGTGCCAGATAAATCATTAACGACACCTGTACGGTTGAGATACGGATTGCCAGAAGTGATTTTAGAGCTTCCGTTAAGGTCTTTTTGATAATCGTAATCAGACAAAGTAAACTGCCAATCAAAAAAACCTTTGGTGTTTGACCTCAAATCCAAGGCCTGCATAATATGCAAAGCCTCCGACTTAGCAGGGCTCATCGCTGGCAAAGTGTATTTGGCGCCATTAAAACTAACGTCCCCAGAATAAATCGAATTGCCGTTTGCATCTTTAAGGTAAGTCTGCACATCGGTCTTTCCATCGATATCCCACAATCCTATGGTATAAGACGCTTTAATTTCATGAGTAAAGTCGTAAGTCGCCTTAAATTTAGTATTAATCTGCTCGCTTTTATCAATGTTAGTAGCGCCAAAAACAATACGGCTCTTATTTTTTTCACTGATGTCTTGATAAGCGCCCGTGACAGGAGTGCCTCCAGCAGAAGCTGCTTTTGCATCACTCACTGCAAAGTCTACAGGCTGCCCCTTGTTATCTAGCCTATCAACACCCAACCAAAAACTAAAGTCATTGATTTTATTACCGACCGACGCGCTTTCATGATTACCAACATTCGTCACATCTGTGCCGTACAACTTAAAATTCTGCATAAAGCCTTGCACGTTGGCATGTGCCTCAAACTTTTCAGGCATGCGCGTATGAATACTAATCACACCACCAAAAGAATTGCCTGCATAAAGTGAAGAGAATGGCCCGTACATCATACTAATACTTTCGATTTCCTCAGGACTGACCATGCCCCAGCGAGGCGGATAGTCATATCGATTACCAAGCAGATTTGAAAGTAAAATGCCATCAGCAAAAAGCATACTTTGCGCGCTTGAAATAGCACCAATTGTTCGAGTCGCGATAATGCCGTTGCGGTCACCAATAAAACGTTCTCGCACTTGAATGCTTGGCAAATACTTCATTGCTTGCGCTGGCGTTGCTGCATTTACACTGTCTTGAATTTGTTGCCTATCATAGGTTTCAACAGTGGCAGGATACTTCATAATTCGGCTATCAATCACCGACCCGCGCACTTCCACCTTGTCGATATTAAGTTGATCTGTTTCAGCCGCCCAAGCTTGTTGACTAAACACCGTAGCAAGGGCAATGGCCAATAGGCTATTTTTATTAGTCATCATGATTAAGCTACCAATCTTGAAAGTTTTTGTGAGTTCGACGCTTCTGCGCTGGGCACGTACCTCACCAACTCATTCAAATCACATTCGAAATAAGAACAAAGCTTGTCGAGATGATCGGTAATGGTGTTATACCCTTGATGGCGCATCATACGGTTAAGCGTCATGCGACTGATCCCTGTAGCCTCAGCCACTTCGCTAATGGTTACTCTTCTGCCCCACTGCGCTGTTTTAGCGGCAATAAGCTCTTTAATTTGTAAGTGAATCATTGGAAACCTCAATCTAAAATCTAAAAGCACGATGCGTTAATTCATAGGCGCGGTGAAGCGCTTACGCATCAATCAAAACTACTTAGATTTAAATTGCAGGTGGTGCTTGGGGAGGGTGTGAAGACTGGAAGTACGCTTGGAGAACAGGGGTTTCATATTCAGTAAAAAATTGTGAATATGAAGGGATAGCAACAGAACCTATTTGAATATTGCCTGATGGCAGGTAAGCCTTATCTGAAGCAAGAGAACAATAAGAGCAGTGCTGCAAATGAGTTGCGGAGTGCTGATCATCAGGATAAGCAGGGCTAGAAGGAATTACTTTTACCCCTTGCGCGGTACAAATCTTTTCGGAGCCCTGAATATCATTTAATGCCTTAGCATGCGAAATCGTAGGCGCAAAAGATGCCATTAGGATAGCGCAAATGGCAATCCAGCTGGTAAATCTATGTAAGCGACGTTTAAACATTTTTTGATTATATACTTGGCTTCTTAAAACTATCAAGCAAGAGCAAGGCTACCCCACCTGTGATCGCAGAGTCAGCCACATTAAAGGCAGGCCAATAATAGTCGTAGCCTTGATAATGAAAGAGCAAAAAGTCCACCACATAGCCCAAGGTAAGCCTGTCGTAAAGATTTCCTAATGCGCCGCCTAATACCAAAGCGAGCGCAAAACAAAACAGCTTTTGCTCAGCATTTTTATAAAGCAGATAAACAATCACGGCTGATGCGACAATCGCAACTCCCGTAAAAAAGAAGTGCTGCCAACCGCCTTGGCTCGCTAAAAAGCTAAACGCCGCGCCTTCGTTATGAAAACGCACCAAGTCAAAAAACGAAGTGATTTGTAAATGCTCGCCATACTGAAAAGCCTGCTGAATAAGATGCTTTGTATAAACATCTATCGCAATCACTAACGCGCTAATGCTTAACCATTTACGCATGAGTACGTTTTTCACCTTCGCCAAACAGGTTGCTTACACAGCGACCACAAATTGTTGGATGTTCAACGCTTGCGCCTACTTCTTCACGATAATGCCAGCAACGGTCGCACTTGGCATGCTTGCTTGCCGCAACTTTGAACGTCAAACCAGAACCAGATTGCTTTTCCACTTTAGCTTGTGAAGTGATAAACACAAAACGTAGCGCATCTTCCATGCGAGCAAGTGACTCGTAAGATGGGCCATTCGCAGCAATGGTGATCTCCGCCTGTAATGATGAGCCTACTTCGCCTGCGCCACGCTTTTCTTCAATCGCTTTGTTGGCTAGCGCACGCACTTCGATAATATTTTGCCAGTCGGTGATTTGCGCATCGCTCAAGCCATGCGCTGGCAATTCATACCAAAGCTCTTCAAAGACCGTTGCCTCTTTATCCAAGCCTAATGTTTGCCAAATCTCGTTAGCGGTAAAGCTCAAGATAGGCGCCATCAAACGCATCATGGTTTGGGTGATGTGATACAAAGCGCTTTGCGCGGCACGGCGTGCATGTGAGTTTTCGCCCGCGGTGTAGAGACGGTCTTTGAGAATGTCTAAATAGAAACTGCCTAAATCTTCAGAGCAGAAGCCAACAAATTTTTGCACCGCCAAATGGAATTCGTAACGGTCAAAATCTGATAAAGCTTCTGTCTGTAATTTCTCTGTGAGCACCAGCGCGTAACGGTCAATTTCAATCCATTCGTCAACAGGCAATAAATCTTTGCTTGCATCAAAGTCAGCCAAATTGGCCATTAGGAACCGTAAAGTGTTGCGAATGCGACGATAGCTTTCTGCCACGCGTTTGAGAATTTCATCAGAAATCGTGAGCTCGCCTGAGTAATCAGTCGATGCCACCCACAAACGCAGAATATCCGCACCGTAAGTATCCATCACCTTTTGCGGTGCAACTACGTTACCTTTGGATTTACTCATTTTGTGACCAGCGCCATCCACCACAAAACCGTGGGTGAGCAAGGCTTCGTAAGGGGCTCTGCGATCAATCGCACAACCTGTTAATAATGAACTTTGGAACCACCCGCGGTGTTGATCTGAGCCTTCTAGATACAAATCGGCAGGATGTTGTAATTCTGGGCGACGCTTCAGCACCGCTGCATGCGTTGAGCCTGAATCAAACCAAACGTCTAAAGTATCAGTGACTTTTTTGTATTGGTCTGCATTTTCTGGCGCGTGTTTTGCCAAGAAAGCAGCGGCATCTAAACTAAACCAAGCTTCAACGCCTGTTTGTTCCGTGAGCAAAGCGGCTTGCTCTAATAATTCAGAAGTCTTTGGGTGCGGCTCGCCAGTTTCTTTGTGCACAAACAATGGCATCGGAACACCCCAATTGCGTTGACGTGAAACGCACCAATCAGGACGGTTTTTAATCATCGCCTCTAAACGTGCACGCC
>RFOR01000090.1 GCA_009926525.1 Methylophilaceae bacterium | reverse complement strand
TGCGTTACGCATGATTTGATATTCTTTATCTGTGAGTGTTTGTGCTGGCGCCACAGTAATTGAGTCGCCAGTATGCACGCCCATTGGATCTAAGTTTTCGATTGAGCAGATAATGATGCAATTATCTTTAGTGTCGCGCACCACTTCCATCTCATACTCTTTCCAACCGAGTAGAGACTCCTCAATCAACAACTCTTTAGTTGGTGAAGCTTCAAGACCACGCTCGCAAATTGTCACGAACTCTTCACGATTATAAGCGATACCACCACCACTACCCCCCATAGTAAATGAAGGGCGAATAATCGCCGGATAACCAATACTAGCTTGCACTTGCAATGCTTCTTCAAGGCTATGCGCCATTGAAGAACGCGCTGAGCCAAGACCAATCTTGGTCATCGCCTCTTTGAATTTCTGTCTATCTTCCGCCTTATCGATTGCTTGCTTGCTCGCACCAATCAACTCAACATTGTATTTTTTTAGTACGCCATGCTTATCCAAATCCAAAGCACAGTTCAATGCGGTTTGACCGCCCATCGTTGGTAACAAAGCATCCGGACGTTCTTTAGCAATAATCTTTTCAACCACTTGCCAAGTCACTGGCTCGATATAGGTCGCATCTGCCATTTCAGGGTCGGTCATGATGGTCGCTGGATTAGAATTCACCAAAATAACGCGGTAACCTTCTTCACGCAGCGCCTTACATGCTTGTGCACCTGAATAGTCAAACTCACAAGCCTGACCAATTACAATCGGACCAGCGCCAATAATCAAAATACTTTTAATATCTGTACGTTTTGCCATAATTTTCTTATTGATTTTGCTGTTTCATGGATTCGACAAATCGATCGAACAAATAACTCATCTCAGTTGGGCCTGGACTCGCTTCAGGGTGACCTTGGAAGCTGAACGCCGGCTTGTCTGTGCGAGCAATCCCTTGCAAGCTGCCGTCAAATAGCGACACATGCGTAGTACGCAAATTCGCTGGCAAGCTTTCTGGATCCACCGCAAAACCGTGGTTTTGACTAGTAATGAACACACGCTTGTCGTCTACATCCTGCACAGGATGGTTTGCCCCATGGTGGCCAAACTTCATTTTGAGTGTTTTAGCACCAGAAGCTAACGCTAACAATTGATGACCCAGACAAATACCAAATGTTGGCACGCCTTGATCAACAATGGTTTTAATCGCGGAAATTGCATAGTCACATGGTTGTGGGTCGCCAGGACCGTTCGACAAGAACACGCCGTCTGGTTTTAAAGCCAAAGCTTGTTCGGCACTAGCCTGCGCTGGCAATACAGTCACCTTGCAACCACGCGAAGTAAGCATGCGAAGGATATTGCGCTTAACGCCGTAATCAAATGCGACCACGTGAAAAGCTGGATTGCTTGGTTTTGCATAGCCAGAAGCTAAATCCCATTCGCCCTCAGCAAACTCGTAAGAATCTTTAACGCTCACTACTTTTGCCAAGTCCATGCCTGACAAACCAGGGAAAGATTTTGCTTGCGCCAACGCTGCCGCCTCGCTCGCATCACCAGCAATAATACAGCCAGCTTGTGCGCCTTTTTCCCTGAGGATGCGGGTTAATTTACGGGTATCGATATCTGCAATTGCAACGACATTGTTGGCAACTAAATAATCAGAAAGAGATTGTTCACTGCGCCAATTGCTATGAACCAATGGCAAATCACGAATAATTAAACCACTTGCATAAACTTGGCCCGACTCAACATCTTCAGAGTTAACACCAGTGTTGCCGATGTGCGGGTAAGTCAATGTAACGACTTGTTTGGTATAAGATGGGTCTGTGAGGATTTCTTGATAACCAGTCATTGAGGTGTTGAACACCACCTCACCAACGGCTTGGCCGGGAGCGCCAATTGAAATACCACGAAACACTGTCCCATCAGCAAGTACTAACATGGCTGGTGTGTGTTGCGGCACTTATAACCCCTTGTTTTTTAATAATTATCGCTCGAAGAGAAGCGGATGTGCAAAGCGGGATGAGTTTTGTGCTCGTCCCGCTAAATAATGTTTTAATTATAGCTGAAATAGGCGAAGCCATCAATCAGCTTTATTACAGAAGTATGTCTATCGCTCCAAATTTAATTCAATACTACTTTAAGCTCAACACATCTTGCATATCAAACAAGCCTGACTTTTTACCCTGCATAAACTTGCCTGCACGCAAAGCGCCGAGCGCAAAAGTCGCACGACTACTGGCTTTATGCGTTAGCTCAACACGTTCACCGATGCCTGCAAACAAAACCGTATGATCACCCACCACATCGCCACCACGCACCGTTGCAAAACCAATCGTACTAGGGTCGCGTTCACCTGTAACGCCCTCACGGCCATAAATCGCACACTCTTCCAAATTGCGACCCAACGCACTTGCGGCAGCCTCTCCCAAACGCAAAGCAGTGCCCGATGGTGCATCCACTTTATGACGGTGATGTGCTTCAATCACTTCAATGTCGTAGCCTTGATTGAGCACTTTAGCCGCCGCTTGCACAAGGTTAATCAGCAATGTCACACCCACACTCATGTTTGGTGCAAAAACAACTGAAATATCTTTTGCTGCGTTTGCTATGACAGCCTTTTGTTCAGAAGTAAAACCCGTTGTGCCAATCACCATATTTACGCCTGCTTTTTGGCAAGCAGCCAAGTAAACCAGACTAGGCTCTGGGCGAGTAAAGTCCACCAGCACATCCGCGCCTTTTATCGCAGCATCGACATCATGACTAATCAATACGCCACTTTTTTTTCCAAACTGCTCGCCAGCATCACGGCCAACTTGTGGGCTGCCAGCACGATCCAAAGCACCGTGCAAAGCCAATTCTGCATCTGCAAAAACGCCTTCCAAAAGTGCATGCCCCATACGGCCAGAACAACCTGCAATCACAACCTTTAACATTTCAATCCATTTCTTTCTATATGCTCATTACTACATCAACAATCTTTAGAAGCCAATTTTTTCAAGCATGCGCTCAAAATAGCCTGGCGTATCTTCTGG
>RFOR01000089.1 GCA_009926525.1 Methylophilaceae bacterium | reverse complement strand
CCTTTACTCCAAGATTTTCTTGAGGTGCGTGGTCTTGGTATTTTGAATATCCGAGCACTATTTGGCGATAGCGCCGTCAAACCAACCAAACCTCTCGATTTAATTATTCAGCTTGAAATGGCTGACACATTGGCGCCACAAAATTTAGATAGACTCAAAATAAAATCACATGACGAAGACGTGTTAGGCATCAAGGTTCAAAAAGTCGTCATTCCTGTCGCCGCTGGTCGTAACATTGCTGTCTTGGTCGAGGTCGCAGTTCGCAATCACATGCTTTTATTGCGCGGCGTCAATGGCACTAAGCAATTTATGGATAGGCAAGCGCGCGAACTTAAAAACAACGCGGATCAAAACTGATGCAACTCATTATTGTGACAGGCCTTTCAGGCTCAGGAAAAAGCGTAGTCCTCAAAGCCCTTGAAGACGCTGGCTATTATTGCGTAGATAATTTACCCGCCACACTACTACCGCAAATTTACGAAAATTTAAATGATAGTCAAAGCCGCGTGGCAATTAGTACAGATACAAGAAGCGGGGCTTTAGAAGCCCTACCCGAGAATATCGAAAAACTTAAAGCGCAAGGTATTAACGTTCAAGTATTGTTCCTTGAATCTACCAAACAGGCTTTAGTAAAAAGATTTAGCGAAACGCGTCGACGTCATCCCCTTAGCAATGATGATATTACTTTAGGAGAAAGCATAGAACTTGAGCGTAAATTATTAGCGCCACTTTCTGAACTAGGGCATCACATTGATACCAGCGACTTAAGTGCAAATACTCTACGTGGCTGGGTAAAAGATTTTGTTGCCCAAGAAAGCAAGAACATCACTTTACTGTTCACTTCCTTTGGATTCAAACATGGCATTCCACTTGATGCAGATTTTGTGTTTGATGTCCGCTGTTTACCCAACCCTCATTACGACCCAAAACTGAGGCCAATGACAGGGCGAGATGCCCCAGTGAAGGCTTTTTTAGAGCAACAGCCTATGGTGCATGATATGTACCAAGATATTCAGAACTTTGTCGCCCGGTGGCTGCCAAGTTTTATTCAGGAAAATCGCAGTTATCTAACCATTGCGATTGGCTGTACTGGTGGGCAACATCGTTCAGTTCATATCGTTGAAGAGCTAGGCAAACATTTTTCACAGCAACAACAAGTCTTAATCAGACACCGCGAATTGGAACTGTCTCTATGATTGGTATTTTAATTGTGGCGCACGGCGCACTTGGCGAGAGCCTGATTCAGTGTGCTACGCACGTCATGGGCTCCCGCCCCCCTCTATTAGAGCAGTTTGGCATCGATAGGCACGATGACCCGTTGACTTTATTGCCTGTGATGCAAAAAGTAGTACAAGACCTAGATGAAGGCGATGGCGTGCTCATTCTTTCAGACATTTATGGTGCGACACCCTGCAATATTGTGAGTAAATTAGTGAAACAAAATAGCGTGGAAGGCATTGCTGGTGTGAATCTACCCATGCTCGTTCGCGCGCTCACCTATCGCAATGGCGATCTAACAAAACTTGCAGAAAAAGCCTTAAGCGGTGGGCAAGAAGGTGTGATTAATTTCACCGAAGCCGCTTGTAAAGAAGCATCAGTCAAGGAAGAAAGTTAATGAAACAAGATATTCTCATTATCAACAAACTCGGCCTCCATGCGCGTGCTTCAACCAAACTCACACAAACAGCTAGTCAGTTTAAAAGCGATATTTGGATTGAGCGTAACGGTCGCCGCGTCAATGCAAAAAGTATTATGGGCGTCATGATGCTAGCTGCGAGCAAAGGAAGCACAGTGTCATTAGAATCCATTGGAGAAGATGAAGTAGAAGCCATGGATGCGCTACTTAATTTAATTAACAATCGTTTTGGTGAGCCAGAATAATGAGCTTCTCTATCCATGGTGTAGGCGTATCAAATGGAATTGCCATCGGCCATGCCCATTTGGTTTCGCACGCCCTGTTAGAGGTCGTCCATTACCAATTTCCAGAAAATCTGATTGATCCAGAAATCGCGCGTTTTGATCAAGCCATCAATACCGTAAAGCTTGATTTGGAAACTGTTAAAGCACAACTACCTAAAAAATCTCCGCCAGAACTAACCGCTTTCATCAATACCCATTTGATGATTTTGCATGACCACACACTCGCTGATGACCCTAAGCTTATCATCAAAAATGAGCACTGCAACGCTGAATGGGCGCTCAAACAGCAGATGGAAAGCATCGTCGAGCAGTTTGACCAAATTGAAGATGAATACCTGCGAGAACGTAAACATGACGTCGTGCAAGTGGTTGAACGTATCATCAAAGTGTTGCTTGGTCGACCAAGCCAAGTACCTGTGTTAGAACAGGAAAAAGCCATTATTTTGGTTGCCCATGATATTTCACCAGCCGATGCGATTCAATTTAAACAGCATCAGTTCGCGGCTTTTGTGACTGATGTTGGTGGCGCAACCTCGCACACCGCCATTCTTGCTCGTAGTCTCAACATTCCATCTATCGTGGCATTGCAACGTGCTAGAGCGCTGATTCGTGATGGCGAACTGCTGATTGTTGACGGCTCGCAAGGCGTTGTGATTGTGAATCCAGACAAAGACACGCTGGCTGAATATAAGCTCAAGCAAGAACAATGGCAAATCGAGCAACAAAAACTTAAGCGCATCAAGCTAAATAAAGCCGTCACCCTAGATGGCACAGCAATTGATTTATACGCCAATATTGAAGTGCCTGATGACGTGGTTCAAGTAAAAGCCTCCGGAGCGACTGGCATTGGTTTATATCGTACTGAATTCTTATTCATGAATCGTCGCGAAGCGCCGAATGAAGAAGAACAATTCGAGGCCTATAAAGCAGTTGCCGAAGCCATGGAAGGCAAGCCTGTGACCATCCGTACGCTAGACTTGGGTGCAGACAAGCAAATGAATTCTGACATTGAACGCAGTTGCACCAATCCAGCACTAGGTTTACGCGCAATTCGTTTATGCCTAGCCGAACCGCAAATGTTTCATATTCAATTGCGTGCATTGCTTCGCGCCTCAGCATTTGGCAACATTAAAATCCTCATACCAATGTTGTCCTCAATCACTGAGCTCAGACAAACATTACTGCTCATTGAGCGCGCTA
>RFOR01000088.1 GCA_009926525.1 Methylophilaceae bacterium | reverse complement strand
TCCTGAGGCAAGCGCTGTTCTATTTTGAAAGACAAACTTTTAAAATTGCGGATAGGGTTATCTCACCGAACGACAGTTACAAAGAAATAGCCATTCGAAGAGGTAACTTTCACCCAGATAAAGTAAGAGTGGTTAGATCATCTCCAAGCATAGAATTTTTAAACAAAAATCCCAAAGAAGTTACTAGCTGTCAAGATTATTTAAGCATCGCATACTTGGGAACCATGGGGTCGCAGGAAGGAATAGACTTACTCCTTCTCGCGCTCAAGGAGATTCAATCTAAAAGACCAGATTTAAAATTGAGACTTGACTTGGTTGGCGATGGTCCAGAAAAATCTGAATTGGTCTTATTCGCTCAGGATTTAGGCTTGAGCCAGAATTGTATTTTTCACGGAAGGGTGAGTGACTCAGATTTGAGAGAGATTGTGTCTTCCGCAGATATTGCCGTAAATCCTGATCGTCCTAGTAAATTCAATGACATTTCATCAATGAATAAGGTTATTGAATACATGGCTTTAGGAGTTCCCATCGTTCAGTTTGCCACAATTGAAGGTGAGCGTACGGCCGAAAAGTCAGCCGTACAGGCTGAACACCCAAGTTTTCAATCATTGGTTACGGAAAGCTGGGCGGCAAAGAGATAGGCTACGCTTCCGATTTAGATATTATTTTCCTATACGACGATGACGCCCCAGACGCAGGCCAGATTTACGCAAGATTTGGTCAACGCATTAACAATTGGCTTAATAGCCTAACCTCAGCAGGTATGCTTTACGAAACTGATATGCAACTCCGTCCAGATGGCGCTAGTGGCTTACTAGTGAGTACCGTAGAAGCTTTTAGGGACTATCAGCAACACAAAGCGTGGGTGTGGGAGCATCAAGCCATTACCCGGGCGAGATTTAGCGCTGGTGATATGGAAATAGGCAAAGCCTTTGAGCGGATACGCTTTGATGTGCTCGCGCAGAAGCGAGATATCAATGCGCTTAAAAAGGAGGTCTTTGAGATGCGCCAAAAGATGCGCGTCGGGCATATCATTCCCTCAGAAGTGTTTGACCTTAAACAAAGTCTAGGCGGCATTATTGATGTGGAGTTTATGGTGCAATATCTGGTGCTAGCAAATGCGCATCAACATCCTGAGGTGGCTGAGAATATTGGCAATATCGCCTTGCTAGCTAAGTTTTCTGGTTTGGGCGTGATAGAAAAAAAGCAGGCCGAAGCGGTGGCAAATGCTTATCGAGAGTTCCGTAAGAAGCAGCACGCACTGCGTTTGCAGGGTCACAGCAAAGCACAAGTGGCGATGGCTGAGGTAGCTCAACTAGTCGAGCCAGTTCGTGGTTTGTGGATGCAGTTGATGAATTAATGCTGTTCGTGTTTTTCAAATTTACCGAAGTGCAACATAATCGTTGGCAAAATCAGTAAGTTCAAAATCGTTGAAGTAATTAAACCACCCACAATAATGGTTGCCATTGGGCCTTCAATCTCACGGCCTGGTTGACCGCTGCCTGCGGCGAGTGGCAACAGACCCAATGCTGTCACGAGCGCAGTCATTAAGATAGAAGGAAGGCGTTCTGAAGCACCTTGGATAGCAGTTTCCAATCCCCAAATCATGCCTTCTACATCGATTAAATGCTGATAGTGAGAAACCAGCATAATCGAGTTGCGAAGGGTGATGCCGAATAGCGTTACAAAGCCGACCAATGAACCAAGTGAAATCCAGCCGCCCGTCAGCATCACAGCAAATACTCCGCCGATTAGGGCAAATGGCAAGTTGGCAAATGTCAGCAATAGATTACGCAATCTGCCAAATGCGATATAGAGCATCAAGAAGATGCCAACTGTCGCAAGGAGCGAATGCACAATGAGGTCCTCACGAGATTTGGCTTGGGCTTCAGCTTCACCAGTAAAAGCTAAATAGTTGCCTTGAGATAAATGCACTTCTTTTTGCAGTTTAATTTTTAGCTCGTCGGAAAAGCTCTGTACGTCCCGACCATTCACGTTGGCGGTGACGGTTTGAATACGTTTTGCACCTGAGTGTAGGATTTTTGAGCGGCCATTTTCTTGTGTGATGTCGGCAATATCACCTAGCTTAATGAGTTTTCCCTCGTTGTTGATGATAGGCAGTTTGCTGATTTGGCCAATATTATTGCGTGAGGCTGCATCTAGCAAAACGCTAACCCCAACAACCCGATTACCTGCATACACTTGTGCAGCAGGCACGCTTTCATACGATGCGCGTATGGTGTCTAGAACATCCGTCGGCTGTAAGCCCCATTGCAAAAGCTTTTCTTGGCGCAAACGAATGGAGATTTGCGGGGTGCCGGGCGGAGATTGCACTAGTACATCTTCAGCGCCTTGCATGCCAGCGACTACGCCAGCAACTGCTTGCGCATCGCGATCTAGGGCATCTAAGTCATGACCGTAAATATTAATCACTTGAGATGCGGCATAACCTGAAATGGTTTCTTCGATGCGTTCTGTGAGGAAGGTGTTGATGGCAAAGTTAACGCCAACAAAACCTGGCGGCGTTGGACCGTCTGCATCTTTATCAATATTTTCATCATCAATCCCTGATAGATGCTCACGGATTTCATTCAGGATGCGGTTTTGTTCCTCGCCTGAAAGCGTTCCGACTTCAATTTCAAATTCACTGTAATGGGTGCCAAAAGTATCGGCAGCATTAGGGGCGCGACCAACCCATTGTGCGATGCTACGTACACCTTTAATTTCGCTGAGAGATGCCGCTACTTTTTTACCTACGCGTAATGACTCTTGTTCTGAACTTCCTGGCACTAAAGTCATGTGCATAATGAAGTGACCTTCGTGCAGCGCTGGAATAAATTGGCTTTTGAAAAGCGGTAACACACCCAAACCAAGCCCAATCAGCGCAACCGTGATGGCGATCGTCATTTTGTAATGCTGTTCAACGGTATGCAGGATGTTGACGTAGCGCACTTTGATATAGCTAATCATAGGTGAGTCTTCTGCGCTCAGTTTTGCTCTGCCAAGCAATAGGTAGCAAAGGGCAGGGGTGAGCGTCAGCGCAACTAAGAGTGATGCCAAAATCGCTGAAATATAAGCAATGCCTAAGGGGGCAAATAACTTGCCTGCGACACCTGTTAATGT
>RFOR01000087.1 GCA_009926525.1 Methylophilaceae bacterium | reverse complement strand
GGCGATTAATTAATCGCCCTTTTTTCTTTACTATCTCTTACTAAACCCCATATTGACTTCTATACGCTTGAACCGCAGGCTTATGTTCAGCCAAATCAGCAGCACCATCTAAAAATGCAATTAAATCGGCTAGTGTCGCAATTTTAATGACCGGCATACCGCTGTCTTTTTCGACTTCTTGCACAGCCGATAACTCTCCCAATCCGCGCTCTTGGCGATCAATCGCAATGGCAACCCCTGCTGGGGTAGCGCCCGCCGCTTTAATCATTTCAACTGACTCACGCACCGACGTGCCGGCAGAAATCACATCATCCACAATTAACACCCGACCTTGTAATGGGGCGCCAACAATCGTCCCGCCCTCACCATGATCTTTTGCTTCTTTGCGGTTATAGGCATATGGAAGATTACGACCTTGACGTGCCAACGCAATCGAAATGCTTGCCGCCAATGTAATGCCTTTATAGGCGGGTCCGAAGAGCATGTCGAATTGCACGCCCGATTTTAATATCGCGGCCGCATAAAATTCGCCTAACTTCATGAGGCTCTCACCGTCATTAAACAAACCGGCATTAAAAAAATAAGGACTTAAGCGACCGGCTTTTGTTTTAAACTCACCAAAGCGCAACACCTGTTTTTTAATGGAAAACTCGATAAACTGCGCGGTAAAATCTGTCTGTGTCGTCATCTAGAATCTTCTAAAAACTTTAAGGAATTATCTTGCTTAGAATTATATCCGCAAATCTCAACGGCATCCGCTCTGCAGTGAATAAAGGTTTCTTACCTTGGATGCAAAAACAAAATGCCGACTTCATTTGCCTACAAGAACTCAAAGCGCAAGAAGCTGATATGACGGCAGAAATGCATGCCCCCAATGGATACCAAGGCTATTTTCACTATGCTGAGAAAAAAGGCTATAGCGGTGTTGGCATCTATACCAAACACAAACCAGACAATGTCATTATTGGATTAGGCTATGCAGACATTGATGCAGAAGGTCGTTATATCGAATTGCAGTTTGAAAATTTAGAGGGCAAGAAAGTGAGCATCGTTTCGCTATATCTCCCATCCGGCTCCAGTGGCGAAGATAGGCAGCAAGTAAAATTCAGTGTGATGGAGCGCTTCTATCCCCACCTTGAAGCACTCAAGGCAAGCGGACGCGAAGTCGTGGTCTGTGGAGATTGGAACATTGCCCACCAAGAAGCAGACCTTAAAAACTGGAAAGGCAATAAAAAGAACTCAGGCTTTTTACCCGAGGAACGCGCCTGGATGACTGACATATTCAGCAAGCTCGGGTGGATTGATGCTTATCGAAAAGTACATCCTGAAACCACCGAGGAATGTTACACCTGGTGGAGTAACCGAGGGGCGGCGTGGGAGAAAAATGTGGGTTGGCGAATTGATTATCAAGTCACCACGCCAGGAATCGGCAACACCGCCAACCAATGTGAGATTTATAAAGTCGAGAGATTTAGTGACCACGCACCCTTAACAATTGATTACGATTTGCATTAAGCCCGCCCAATAAAAAAGCCCGCATCAAGCGGGCTTCTTCTTAAATAAATTCCAACGCTAAAACGGAATATCATCCTCAAACGCATCAAAATCACCACCGCTGGCAGGTTGCTGCGCTGGGGCTGCTTGTGCTGGACGAGAGGTTTGTTGTAGACGTGATTGATCTTCATCCATAGAATCGTAAGAGCTGCTTGCCCCGCCGCCTTCACGACCACCTAACATTTGCATTTGATCTGCAATAATTTCTGTGGTGTAACGGTCTTGGCCTTCTTTGGTTTGCCATTTGCGTGTTTGCAAACGACCTTCAATATAAACAGGACGACCTTTTTTAAGGTATTCACCAGCAATTTCAGCAAGCTTGCGATAAATCACAATGTTGTGCCATTCGGTGCGCTCTTGTTTTTGACCGCTTTTATCTTTCCAGCTATCAGTTGTAGCAATACTGAAATTACATACCGCTTCGCCGTTTGGCATGAAGCGCATCTCTGGGTCACGACCTAAATTACCTACTAAAATCACTTTGTTGACTGATGCCATGTTTACTCTCCTATTAATCGCACTACAGCAGCTTCATCCCAACCCTGCTGCATATCCACTTTCAGTATCACCATACCTTCGTCTGCTAATACCACTGTCTCACGAACACCTTGCAAAGCAGCTAGCTTGGTTGCCAATGTTTTGGCTTTAGCTGCACTGATTTCTTTAAGATGGTACATCTTACTTTTTACTGCTGGCGGCGCTTTCATGCTCAGCCCGAATAGCAACCATAATGCCATTAAAACACTACAAAAAACAAATACAGATGCATAGCCATAATAGTGCGATAAGTATCCACCAACGGTGCCGCCAACAAACACGCCCAATGATTGTGTGGTGTTGTAAACGCCAATCGCAGTCCCTTTAGAGGCTGCAGGGGCGATTTTGGTTATGATGGACGGTAACGATGCCTCAAGAACGTTAAACGCAACAAAGTAAGCGCCCAACGAAAATACGATGCCCCAGAAATAATCAATTGAAAAAGCGAAGGCCAATTGCGCAGCAAGCATAACGGCAATCGCGCCAACGAAGACTTGCTTAAGTTTGGATTTTTTCTCACCATAAATAATGGCAGGAATCATCAACACAAACGAAGCTACCAGCACAGGCAAATAAATCTTCCAATGGTCATTGGCATCCATCAAGCTCGTTTGTTTAATCGCAAACGGCACGACAACAAACATGGCCATCTGGGCGGCGTGCAGGGCAAAAATGCCATAGTTGAGGCGTAATAATTGGGTGTCTTTTAGTACTTCTTTTAGCTTGCCTGTTTTAGCTTGAGCGTCAGAGTGAAAGCTACTCACTACAGGATCTGGCACCACAAATTTCACCACCAAAATTGCGGCGGCGGCCAAGACAGCCGTCATTAAAAAGATGCCCGATACGCCAATGAGCTGATTGAGCACTGGGCCTAGAATTAAAGACATTGCGAAAGTGACGCCGATTGTTGCACCTATCATTGCCATGGCTTTGGTGCGATGTTCTTCTCGGGTAAGGTCAGCAACTAAGGCCGTCACCGCTGCGGAAACGGCGCCCGCACCTTGAATGCTGCGACCTAAAATAATCATCGGTAAATCTTGCGCGAGA
>RFOR01000086.1 GCA_009926525.1 Methylophilaceae bacterium | reverse complement strand
GGTTGCGCCAGTCGCAGAACCAGAAAAGAAAGTAAGAAAGTCGGGGGCAAAAAATGCTACAGCCAGCTAGACAAAAATTCCGTAAGATGCAAAAAGGCCGTAATAAAGGCATTGCAACTACGGGTAATAAGGTAAGTTTTGGCGAATTCGGTTTGAAAGCAGTTGGTCGTGGTCGTCTTACTGCGCGTCAAATTGAAGCAGCTCGTCGCGTTATGACACGTCATATTAAACGTGGTGGTCGCGTTTGGATTCGTATTTTTCCTGATCAGCCAATTTCTAAGAAACCAGCTGAAGTTCGTATGGGTAATGGTAAAGGTAGTACAGAGTACTACGTTGCACAGATTCAGCCTGGAAAAATGCTTTATGAAATGGACGGAGTAAGTGAAGAGTTGGCGCGTGAAGCGTTCAAACTGGCAGCTGCAAAATTGCCAATTGAAACAACATTTGCTACACGTCATCTCGGGAGTTAATGATGAAAGCTACTGAATTAAGAGCGAAGTCTGTTGACGAGTTGAATGCTGAGTTAATCGAATTGCGTCGCGCACAGTTTTCTATGCGTATGCAATTGGCGACTCAGCAACTCAACAAAGTTGATCAAATTCGTAAAGTTCGCAGAGATGTTGCACGTGTTCGCACAGTGCTTGCGGAAAAATCAAAGTCATCTGCTAAAGCAGCTTAAACGGAGTCATTATGAGTAACGATTTAGCAACAAATAAAGTCGTCCGTACATTAAGCGGTCGAGTGGTAAGTGACAAGATGGATAAAACAGTCACAGTTTTAGTTGAGCGTAAAGTGAAGCATCCATTGATCGGTAAAGTTATTCGCCGTTCAAACAAGTTTCATGCGCATGACGAAACAAATGAATGTAAAGAAGGTGATTTGGTTGTGATTGAAGAAACACGCCCACTTTCAAAAACAAAAACCTGGAAAGTTAGTAAGGTAGTTACTAAATCTACAGGCGTATAAATAATATTGCATCCATCATGGATGCAATATATAATGTTGGACTTTTCGGCACTCGTGGCTTCGGCCTTAGCTAGTGCCCCAATACTGACCGTAGTGCTGTCGGCCGTGGATGACAAGCGGCTGGTGTTGGTTTAACGGATTAAGTTGGAGATTATTCTCATGATTCAAATGCAATCTCGGCTAGATGTTGCCGACAATACTGGTGCACGTTCTGTAATGTGTATCAAAGTGTTGGGCGGATCAAAGCGTCGTTACGCAAGTATTGGCGATGTTATCAAGGTCAGCATTAAAGATGCTGCGCCACGTGGTCGCGTCAAGAAAGGCGAAGTTTATAGTGCTGTTGTTGTTCGTACAGCTAAGGGTGTTCGTCGTGCGGACGGCTCATTAGTTAAGTTCGATAGCAACGCTGCTGTTTTACTAAACAATAAGCTAGAGCCAATTGGCACTCGTATCTTTGGACCGGTTACACGTGAGTTGCGTGGTGAGCGTTTCATGAAGATCGTTTCATTAGCGCCAGAAGTTTTGTAAGGATTTGCTAAATGAATAAAATTCGTAAAGGTGACGAAGTTATCCTGAATACAGGTAAGGATAAAGGTAAGCGTGGCACGGTATTGAGTATTCTCGATACAGGTCATGTTGTAGTTGAAGGCGCAAACATGGTGAAGAAACATGCTAAGCCTAACCCTATGAAGGGTGTGGCTGGCGGTATCATCAATAAAGAGATGCCAATTGATATCTCTAATGTTGCTTTGTTTAATCCTGCCACCCAAAAGGGTGAACGTGTTGGCTTCAAAACGTTAGATGACGGACGCAAAGTACGCGTTTTCAAATCTAGCGGCGAAGCTGTTGACGCGTAAGCGCGAGAGGCATAAGAAAACAAATGGCTCGTTTAAAAGATTTTTATAAAGATACAGTGGTTAAGTCTATGACCGAACAGTTCGGTTATAAATCTCCAATGCAAGTTCCACGCATCGAAAAAATCACACTCAATATGGGTGTTGGTGAAGCTGTTGCCGATAAAAAGGTAATGGAAAATGCGGTTGGTGATATGGAGAAAATCGCTGGTCAAAAAGCAATTGTAACGAAAGCAAAGAAATCAGTTGCTGCGTTTAAGATTCGTGATGACTATCCGGTAGGTTGTAAGGTGACATTGCGTCGTGAACGTATGTATGAATTCTTGGATCGCTTAGTAACTGTTGCAATCCCTCGTATTCGTGACTTCCGTGGTATTTCTGCTAAATCATTTGATGGTCGTGGCAATTACAACATGGGCGTTAAAGAACAGATCATTTTCCCTGAAATTGAATATGACAAAATCGATGCGTTGCGTGGTATGAACATCACCATTACAACAACAGCAAAAACTGATGAAGAAGCGCGTGCACTTTTAACTGCATTCAGCTTCCCGTTTAGAAACTGAGGATCTCATGGCTAAGACATGTATGATTGAGCGCGAACAAAAACGTCGCGAAACGGTTGAAAAATACGCTGCTAAGCGTACTGAAATTATGGCGGTGCTTAACGATGTTAATGCATCTCCAGAAGATCGCCGTGCAGCGCGTTTGAAGTTGCAAAGTTTGCCACGTAATTCAAGTCCAGTAAGGCTGCGTAATCGCTGTGCTTTAACTGGTCGCCCACGTGGTGTGTTTAGTAAATTTGGCATTGCGCGTAGTAAATTGCGCGAGTTAATGATGCGTGGCGAAGTGCCAGGCATCACTAAAGCTAGCTGGTAACGGAGGAATTTAACGATGAGTATGAGTGATCCGATTGCCGATATGCTAACCCGCATTCGTAATGCGCAAAGCACAAACAAGCCAACAGTATCTATGCCTTCTTCTAAATTGAAGTGCGCTATTGCTAGCGTATTAAAAGACGAAGGTTATATCGATGAGTTTGGTGTGCAAACTGTTGAAGGCAAACCAACATTGAATATTGGCCTTAAGTATTATGCTGGTCAACCAGTTATTGAGAAGATCGACCGCGTAAGCCGTCCTGGTCTTCGCGTATACCGTGGTAGCCAAGATATTCCTAAGGTAATGAACGGCCTCGGCGTGACCATTGTGTCTACGTCCAAGGGTGTAATGACTGATCGTAAAGCATCAGCTGCCGGTATCGGTGGTGAAGTGCTGTGCGTAGTAGCTTAAGGAGCGAAAATGTCTCGTGTAGCTAAGAACCCGGTCGCTATCCCAG
>RFOR01000085.1 GCA_009926525.1 Methylophilaceae bacterium | reverse complement strand
GGTAAGTAGCGATTTAAACTTACCTCATGCAGAACTTACCGTTCAAAACATTACCGAGCTAGTGATTAAACTGAATGCGAAAACGCGCTCATCAGGCTTACCGCTGGGTGGGTCAGAAGGCGACTACAGCGTTAATCAAACTAGCACTTGGACCAGTGGATACCCAGTGCGTAGTCGTTTTGCGCGCAAGCATCCAGAATACGATCCACATCACTTTAGCGCGGAACAATTGCTAAAAAATGACGAAGCAGATGCTTTGCTTTGGGTAAGTGAATTTAACCCAGACAAAACACCACCCAATGTGAACATTCCAAAAATCGTGATTGGTCATACCACCATGCTCGCAAACGATGCGGATGTATTTATTCCAGTCAGCACCGCGGGCATCGACCACAAAGGCACGATGTTCCGCATTGATAGCTCAGTGAGTCTTCCGCTAGGAAAGTTACGCGAAAGTTCATTGCCAAGTTTGGTTGAAGTGATAACCGCAATTGAAGCAGCGCTATAAAAGAATACCAAGAGAGCTCAACCATGTTGATTAAATTAAGCGGCGGCAAAGTTTACGACCCCGCCCATCAAGTTGATGGGAAAGTGATGGATATTTACATCCGCGATGGTCGCATTGTAAGCCGCCCACGTGATGATGAAACCATCGATCAAACCTACAACTTAAACGGCAAAGTGGTGATGGCTGGCGCGATTGATATGCACACCCACATTGGCGGCGGCAAAGTGAATATTGCCCGCATGATGTTGCCTGAGGATCATCGCGCAGATCCAACTCAGCATAGCGCATTGTGCCGCT
Organism: Methylophilaceae bacterium; assembly: GCA_009926525.1. Classification (GTDB taxonomy): domain Bacteria; phylum Pseudomonadota; class Gammaproteobacteria; order Burkholderiales; family Methylophilaceae; genus Methylopumilus_A. The sequence goes on along the minus strand of RFOR01000085.1, from coordinate 2,357 downwards.
CTGGTTGTGGTCATGCGGCACCATCAACATTCACCACAGGTTATCGTTATGCAGAGATGGGCTATACAGCGGCATTTGAGCCCGCGCTATCTCCTGTGAATGCCCGCCAATCACATTTGGAAATGGGCGACACCCCTATCATCGATAAAGGCGGTTACGCCATGATTGGTAGCGATGATTACTTCTTGCGCATGTTAGCTGCTAAGAAAGACCAAAATGCGATTAACGATTACGTGGCTTGGATTATGCATGCTTCACAAGCCATTGGCATCAAAGTGGTCAATCCTGGCGGCATTAGCGCATTTAAGTTCAATCAACGTGCTTTAGATTTGGACGAGCAAAACTCGCATTATCAAGTTACCCCACGTGAGGTATTAAAGGCTTTATCTCGTGCCGTTCATGAGCTAGGCGTGCCACACCCATTGCATGTTCATGGCAACAATTTGGGCGTGCCAGGCAACATGGAAACCACCCTAAAAACGATGGGCGCCTCTGAGGGCTATCCGCTCCATTTAACGCATATTCAATTTCACAGCTATGGTACTGAAGGCGACCGTAAGTTTTCATCGGGTGCCGCGCAAATTGCTGAGGCGATTAACAAGAACAAACATATCTCAGCTGACGTTGGTCAGATTCTATTTAACCAAACCGTCACTGCCTCTGGCGACAATATGCGCCAATTCGCCAACTCCACGCTAGGCTCACCGCGCAAATCGGTGATTATGGATATCGAATGTGATTCTGGCTGTGGCGTAGTGCCATTTAAATACAAAGACCAAAACTTTGTGAATGCATTACAATGGGCAATCGGCCTTGAGATTTTCTTACTGACCGACGATCCTTGGCGTGTTTTCTTAACCACTGACCATCCAAATGGCGCGCCATTTACCAGCTATCCGCATCTCATCAAGTTACTGATGGATAAAACCTTCCGCAACGACATGTTCACAAAACTTAATTTAGATGCGCAAGCCATGAGTACGCTAACTAGCATCGACCGTGAATACAGCTTGTACGATATTGCGATTATGACGCGTGCTGGCGCAGCTAAACTGGTCGGCTTGCATGACAGAGGCCATCTAGGCATTGGCGCAGGTGCCGATATTACGGTTTATACAGACAACCCAGACCGAGAGAAAATGTTCGAAAAACCTGATTACGTCTTTAAAGACGGTCAACTTGTTGTTAAAGATGGTCAGGTAGTAAAAGTCACCTGGGGGCATACGCATACAGTCAAGCCAGAATTTGACCGAGGCATTGAAAAAGACATTAAGAAGTATTTTGATACTTACCACACCATGAACATGGAAAATTTCAAAGTGAGTAGTGATGAAATTGCAGAAGGTGGAAGAGGCGGCGTTGTCGTGCAAGCCTGTGAAGGTCGCAGGGAGAAATCACTATGATCATTAATGGCGTACAAATAGATGACACCTTTGCCGAAGCTTTTAACATGCGCGGCACGCGCGTGATTATCACAGCACAAAATCACAAATGGGCTTACAACGCGGCAAACGCAATGACAGGCTTTGCAACGTCAGTGATTGGCTGCGGCGTTGAGGCTGGGATTGAGCGCGAGCTTAGTCCAGAAGAGACACCTGACGGACGTCCTGGCGTTGCGATTTTAATGTTTGCAATGGGTAGCGCTGTGCTAATGAAGCAACTTGAAAATCGCATGGGGCAAACCATCCTGACCTGCCCTACTGCAGCCGCATTTTCAGGCATTGATGGCAATGAGCGCATCAATCTCGGCAAGAACTTACGTTTCTTTGGGGATGGGTTTCAAACTTCCAAACAGTTTGGGGGTAAGCGCTATTGGCGCGTCCCAGTGATGGATGGCGAATTTATTACCGAAGAAACCACGGGCATGGTGCGTGCCGTCGGAGGCGGCAACTTCTTAGTGCTAGCAGCATCACAGCCACAAGCCTTGGCCGCATGTGAAGCAGCTGTTGAGGCCATGAGAAAAATTCCGAATGTCATCATGCCCTTCCCTGGCGGCGTGGTGCGCTCAGGTTCCAAAGTGGGCTCAAAATACAAAACCATGTTCGCCTCCACTAACGATGCCTTCTGCCCAACACTAAAAGGCCTCACCAACACCCAGCTTTCTGATGATATTGAATCAGTGATGGAAATCGTCATTGATGGCTTAACGGATGCGGATATTCGTAAGGCGACTTACGTTGGCATCAAAGCCGCTTGCGAGCTTGGTGCTGAGAATGGCATTAAACGTATTTCTGCCGGCAATTACGGCGGAAAATTAGGCCAATTCCAATTTCACTTACGCGACATCATGAACGACAAAAGTTTAAGCGGAGAATCAGCATGAGCGCTTTAACCTTTACCCTTAAAAAAGACTTAAT
>RFOR01000084.1 GCA_009926525.1 Methylophilaceae bacterium | reverse complement strand
ACCGTTTCACCTTTGGCACGCAGCGCGACTAAGAATGCCGAGATTTGTGCTGGCGTAAGTTCGCCGCCCATGACTTGGCGCATCACTTCCAACATCGCGCTTTGCGTCAAATCTTGACGCTCAAGCAACTGACTGAGAACGTCTTTGAACGCCATTAGTAGGCTTTCAAAAAGTTGTTGAGTAGCTCATGTCCATGCTCAGTCAAGATAGACTCAGGATGGAATTGCACGCCTTCGACCGCTAGCGTTTTATGGCGTACGCCCATAATTTCGCCGTCATCCGTCCATGCTGTAATTTCAAGGCAATCAGGAATGCTTTCACGCTCAATCACCAATGAATGGTAACGCGTTGCAGTATATGGGTTTGGCAAATCTTTAAACACGCCAATATTTTTATGATGAATCAGCGATGTTTTACCGTGCATCAATTGTTTCGCATGCACAATCTTGCCACCAAATGCCTGGCCTATGCTTTGATGTCCCAAGCACACCCCAAGCAAAGGAATTTTGCCTGCAAATTCATGAATCAGCGGCACAGAAATACCCGCTTCATTTGGCGTACATGGGCCGGGGGAAATCACAATATGGTCTGGATTGAGCGACTTCACTTTCGCCAAACCAATTTCATCATTACGGTAAACCTGTACATCTTGACCAAGCTCAGCCAAATATTGCACGAGGTTATAGGTAAAGGAGTCGTAATTATCAATCATTAATAACATGGCTTACTCCTAACCTTCCAGGCCTGTATCAAGGCCTAAATTAACCAACTCGGCAGCACGCAAGACTGCGCGCGCTTTGTTTTGTGTTTCCATCCATTCACTGTCTGGCACAGAGTCGGCGACGATGCCGGCGCCTGCTTGCACATAAAGCTTATTGTTTTTAATAACGCCCGTACGGATTGCAATCGCCACGTCCATGTCACCGTTAAAGCCCAAATAACCCACAGCGCCAGCATAAATACCGCGCTTCACTGGCTCTAATTCATCAATAATCTCCATGGCCCGCACTTTAGGGGCGCCGCTCACGGTACCTGCTGGGAATGTCGCTTTTAATACATCAATCGCATCCATGCCAGGCTTTAGTTTGCCCTCTACATTTGAAACAATATGCATCACGTGTGAGTAACGCTCAATCATCATATTATCAGTCACTTTGACTGTGCCTGTTTGCGCAACACGGCCCACATCATTACGGCCTAAATCCATCAATTGCACATGCTCTGCGCGCTCTTTTGGGTCGGCCAATAACTCTTCAGCTAAGGCCAAATCTTGCTCACGGGTTTTACCGCGAGGACGTGTGCCAGCGATTGGACGAGCAGTGACGGTACCATCTTCAAGACGCACTAAAATCTCTGGGGATGCGCCAACGACGTGATGATCACCCATATCGTAATAGAACATATATGGCGATGGATTTAAGCTACGAAGCGCACGGTAAAGCGAAAGTGGTGGCGCATAAAAGGGTTGAGACATGCGCTGAGACAAAACCACTTGCATGATGTCACCATCAAAAATATAGCGTTTTGCTTTTTCAACAGCGGCTTTGAAATTTGCTTCACCAAAATCTGATTGCGCTTGTTCTTGTTTCAGTGCTTGCGCTTCTGGAATTGAAACTGATTTGCGTAAACGCTGAACCAATTCGGCTAAACGATGTTTAGCTTTCGCATAAGCCTCTTGCTCTGCTGGATCGGCGTAAACAATAAAATAAAGTTTGCCGGAAAGGTTATCCACCACCGCCAACTCTTCAGATACCATCAGTAATACATCAGGCACATTCACATCATCGGGCTTCACCTTATCAGCCAAACGACGCTCGATATAACGTACGGTATCGTAGCCAAAATAACCAGCCAAGCCGCCTGTAAAACGTGGCAGGCCTTGATAAGGCGGCACTTTAAAGCGCGCTTGGTAGTTTTGGACGAAGTCTAGAGGATTAACATCAGAGGCTGTTTCAACAACCTTGTTGTCTTTCAACACTTGCACATCACGGCGATTAGCCACAATACGCGTGCGTGCTGGCAAACCAATAATAGAGTAACGACCAAAACGCTCGCCACCTTGCACGGATTCGAGCAAGTATGAGAAGGGTTGATTGGCTAACTTTAGGTAAAGCGAGAGCGGCGTATCAAGATCTGCAAAAGTCTCGATTACTAAAGGAATGCGATTAAAGCCTTGAGCAGCTAGCGCATTAAATTCTGATTGATTGATAGTTTGTAACATAAAGACCTCAAATTTTTAACCAGCTATTTCTAGCTAACAAATTTCTTAAAATTAAGTGCGACAAAAGTCGCAAGCGATGACCGGTTCAGACCCACCATCGCCAACTTGTTTGTTTTGTAGAAATTTGAGGTGCCTTCATTGCAATACGTCTAAATTAAACTGTCGCCAATTGCGCGCGCAATTCAGAAACAATCGTGTTGTAACGGTTAGGGTCAGTATCTTTACCTGCTCCAAACACCGCTGACCCAGCCACGAATGTATCAGCACCAGCACGCGCAATTTCAGCAATATTTGCAACGTTCACGCCGCCATCTACTTCCAACCAAATCTCACGACCTGTTTGTGCTGTGTAAGCATCGATTTTTGCACGGGCCAAACGTAATTTGTTCAATGTTTCAGGAATGAATTTTTGACCACCAAAACCTGGATTCACAGACATCAACAACACCATATCCACTTTATCCATGACATGGTCTAAGTAGTGAAGTGGCGTTGCTGGGTTAAATACCAAGCCAGATTTACAGCCCAAGTCACGCACCAAAGCCAAGCTGCGGTCGATATGATCAGAAGCTTCTGGGTGGAAAGTAATGATATTGGCGCCTGCTTTAGCAAAGTCAGGAATAATGCGATCCACAGGCTTAACCATCAAATGCACGTCAATCAAAGCGCCTGCATTTTTAGAAATTTCACGGATAGATTCACAAACCAATGGGCCAATCGTTAAGTTTGGGACGTAATGGTTATCCATCACGTCAAAGTGAACAAGGTCAGTCCCTGATGTAATCACATCAGTAATTTCTTGGCCTAGTTTAGCGAAGTTCGCTGAAAGGATACTTGGAGCAATTCTGAATTGTTTAGCCATAATGTAAAGAATCTATATGCAGTAAAAACGTTTATTTTAACCGCATTTAGGCATGAATTAACAGACTAATGCGCTATTTTATTGCTTATGTTTCT
>RFOR01000083.1 GCA_009926525.1 Methylophilaceae bacterium | reverse complement strand
GTTGCGGAGCCTGTGGTTTATATGATGGATCATTTTGTGGTGGGCGGTTTTTACCGCGTACATACTGGTCGTGCCGTGGATGAAAATCTCAACGCGCCAGGCATGCATTTCGTGCCATTGGCCTTTGACAACCCTTGTTCAACGCCAGACTGTGCGGATGCACCAGATGCGGCAAAAAATCGCTTCTATGCTTATAGCGTTGTTGCCCGATTAGCTTTGCTTGCCGCCGCGATTGAGCTAGAAGAAAACGACCCGGAGCGTTTGTAATGCGTATTGCCGTCATACTCGATCCGCTTGATAGTCTCAAGCCTTACAAAGACACTAGCCTCACTATCATGCGTGAGGCGGCTAGCCGAGGGCATCAGCTATTTTTCGCATTGCAAAGTGATTTGTTTTTACGCCAAGAACAAGTGCGTTTGCGCGTGCAGCCTTTTGTATTTAGTGAGGGTGCTAGCTGGTATCAATTAGGGGATGCTATCGAGCAATCGCCTAAGGAGTTTGATGCGGTGCTCATGCGTAAAGATCCGCCGTTTGATAACGAGTTTTTATACAGTACGTATTTGTTAGATTTGGCTGTCAAACAAGGTGCGCGTGTGCTCAATAATCCAGCATCTGTGCGTGATTGGAATGAGAAGCTTTCTGTGGCTAATTTTCCGCAGTTTGCGCCCGAGTTTTTAGTGACGCGCGATAACGCGCTAATCCGTGAATTTTTGAGGGCGCACGATGATATTGTTGTGAAGCCTTTAGATGGCATGGGTGGCAGCAGTATTTTTAGGCTCACTCAGTTAGATCCCAATATTAGCGTGATTCTTGAAACGATTACTGATTATGGCAAACGAACAGTGATGGCACAGCGCTATTTACCGCAAATCACCCAAGGCGATAAACGTATTATTGTAATTAATGGCGAACCGCTACCTTATGTGTTGGCGCGCATTCCGATGGCAGGTGAAACCCGAGGCAATTTGGCGGCAGGCGGCACAGGGGTGGCTAAGCCATTAACTCAGCGTGACTTTGAAATTGCCAACACGGTAGGTAACGTGCTTAAAGAAAAAGGCTTGTTCTTGGTTGGTTTGGATGTGATTGGTGAGCATCTCACGGAAATTAATGTGACCAGTCCAACAGGCATGGTGGAAATCGCGGCACAAACGCCATGTAATCCCGCATCTGTTTTTATGGATGCCTTAGAAATCTTATAGCGTCATGAGATTTCTTGTCTTATTTTTTGCATTGATCTTAAGTGCATGTGGCAAAGAGCCTTTGGTGCAAACTAAGTCATATGTATTCGGTACGCTGGTGGATATTAGCATTTATGGCGAGACGGAAGATAAAGCGCATGAAGTCACTAGCCATATACTTCAAGACTTTCAGCGACTGCATCATCAATATCACGCGTGGCAGTCTGATAGCGAATTAAGCAAACTTAATCAGAGTTTCGCGTCAGGTAAAACGCCAGTCGAAATTAGCCCAGAGCTTGCTCAAATGCTCGGGCAAGCGCAAGTGCTTTCCAAGGAATCTCAAGGCTTATTTAATCCTGCTATTGGCAGTTTAATTGGCGCTTGGGGCTTTCAGCGTGATGAATTTACGCCTGTTGAAATTAATGATTTGGCGATTCAAAAGTTGGTGCAATCTAATCCGCAGATGTCGGATATCGTTATTAAAGGCAACACTGCTTTTAGCAAAAATCCTGCCGTTAAGCTCGACTTGGGCGGCTATGCAAAGGGCTATGCTTTAGATCTTGCGTTGGCTGAACTTCAAAAACAAGGCGTCAAAAATTCTTTGGTGAATATTGGCGGCAACATCATTGCACTTGGCCAGCACGGCGATAAGCCTTGGCGTGTTGGCATTCAGCATCCGCGTCTACCTAAGCCGATGGCCACAGTGGATTTGCAAAGCGGCTGGGCAATTGGCACCTCGGGAGATTATCAACGTTATTTTGAGCAAGCGGGCAAGCGTTATTGCCATATTATTGATCCACGTGTCGGATATCCAGCGCAAGGCACGCAAGCAGTGACAGTGTTAATCCCGCCCAATCCTCAAGCTGGAGTACTGTCGGATGTAGCTTCAAAGCCCATATTTTTGAGTGCGCCAGATCAGCGTGGAAATGCAGCAAAAGCGATGGGTGTCGAGCATTATTTGGTGGTTGATGCAGAGGGTAAAGTGACGCTCAGTGCATCTATGAATCAGCGCGTGCATTGGCTTGCTAAGCCAGAAAAGATTACGGTGCAGTAATGGTAAGCGCATTGAAATGGAGCAAACCTTTGTTGGGTGACGTGTTAGTCATTTTGGTAGGTCTGATTTTTGTAGGTTGTTTGTTCAAAAGCTTATGGCACAACGAGCAGGCTGCTAAATTGCAAATCCGACTCGGCGATAAAATTTATGCGACCTATAGCTTAGACCAAAAGCGCAAAATTGATATTCAAGGCTCCCTCGGCGTAACGCGCATTGTGATTGCCAACGGTAAAGCGCGCTTTGCGAGCTCTCCCTGCCCAAATCAATATTGTGTGCATCAAGGTTGGTTAAGCCACAAAGGACAAGCGGCGATTTGCTTGCCGAATCAAGTGAGCTTGGAATTACTAGGTGCTAAAAAGCCTTTTGATAGTTTGAATTATTAATGACAAAGTTTCAGAAAAAAAAATTCATCGAAATTCAAACGACTGCAGATGACCATCGCGTCGCTAAGTTAGCGGCATTTGCCATTGGATTGCACTTGCTTGAGGCGGTTTTACCTTCGCCTTTGCCTGGCGTTAAGCCTGGCCTTGCCAATATCGTCACCTTGTTTGTACTTTATCGTTTTGATTTCGCGACAGCGGCCTGGGTGAGTTTGCTCCGCGTGTTTGCCAGTAGTTTGTTGCTTGGAAATTTCTTATCGCCGACATTTGCACTCAGCCTGTCGGGCGCAGTATTAAGTTTGGCAGCGCTATTTTTTGCACAAAATCTGCCGCGTCGCTATTTTAGTGCCGTGACCTTAAGTGTATTGGCAGCATTCGCTCACATGGTCGGACAACTTTTAGTGGTGCGTGTTTGGCTTATCCCGAATGCGGGTATTGCGTATCTAATCCCTATTTTTATGGCGGCTGCTTTAGTGTTCGGCGTGGTGAATGGTTTGTTGACCAACTATTTATTACGCATCAATCCAGCCAAGCTAGATGAAGACAAAGGCTAAATAAGGCTTTATGTTAAAATATAGGCAATATTTCTTAGCAGTATA
>RFOR01000082.1 GCA_009926525.1 Methylophilaceae bacterium | reverse complement strand
TTCAATCCATTTCTTTCTATATGCTCATTACTACATCAACAATCTTTAGAAGCCAATTTTTTCAAGCATGCGCTCAAAATAGCCTGGCGTATCTTCTGGCGGCAATGGCTTATCTTTATTAGATTCAACCTTGCTCGCCTCTACTTTTACTTCCGTTTTAGCAGGTTCAATTTTCGCTGGAACTGGTGCTGGTTTTACAGGCTCTACTGGTTTTAAAGGCTCTACTGGCTTAACGATCGGCTTGGCTTTCGGAGCCGGCTCAAGTGCTTTATTCGCTGACTCTTGGATCATCTTCTCTGGCATTGCCTCTGATTTTTCATCCACTGTCACATCACGCAACTTAAATACTTCTACTGGGGGCGAAGCGTCACTCACTTCAATATTCGTGGACTTTGCTGCAACTGATTCTTTCAAAATCAGCCATTGAGTTTGCTCTTTACCCAAACTCAATACCTTAGTCACGTGGTCAGTAAACTTGCCATTTGAATAATGTTGAAGAAACTCAACACGCGCAGTCTTATCATTAACATTCACTGTCAAGTGATCAAGCTTCAAGCTAATCGCAGCAGATTGCCCAGAAATTCTTTGCTTGCGTTGTGCAAGCCAGGCTTTACGACTTCCATTGTCTGGCACAAACTTATCCGAGTAAAAATTCAAATAAGCACTCACGTTTTTAGTACGCCAAGCTTCCGCCCAAGCATTCACCATCGCAGCAATTTCCGCTTTTACATCAGTTGGTACTGCCTCATTCACCATTTTCTGCTGCGGTGCAACATTAGCAGTTTCTTGAACCGCCTCAGCCACATTAGGCTGATCGACCGATTCAACAACTCGAGATTGTTCAACCACCGGAGGCGCAAGCTGCTCTGGCTCAACTAATTTAGCCGCCTCAACTGGCTTAACCACTTCTTTAACCTTAGGTTCATTAGCCTTAGGCGTTTCGGTTACTTTTGCCGCTACGGGCTTGTCGCTTTCCCAGAACTTTAGGCTATCTAACCAGCTTGTTTTTGCCTCTTCTTTGCCAGCCATTTTTTCGGCTTTTAAAGCCTCTAATTTGGCAACTTCAGTTTTCTCGTCATCTTTCCAAAACTTAAAGCGATCAGTCCAGCTTGCTTTTGCGTCCTCAGCCAACAAAGTTTTATCACTCTTCGCTGTCTTTACTTCATCAATCGTCGCGAGTGGCGCATTTTCAGCCCCAGGAGAACCTGCCTGAATAACGTCACCACGTACTTTTGCTAATCCATCATTATTAAACTCCAGAATCACGCGGCGGCGCTCAACAACGTTGCCTCCTTTGTTCATTTGATAAAGATAATCCCAACGATCTTGATGGAAACTATCTTGCAAAAGGGGTGTGCCCATTACATAACGCACTTGTGATTTAGTCATACCTGGCTTAAGTTGCAACATCATTTTTGAGGTCACGACATTGCCCTGCTGAATATCCAAGTGGTAAGGCTTTAATGACGGCAAAGTAGATGAACAAGAAGCACATAAGACCGCAAGCAATAAAACTAAGTAACGCATCGCAATGACTTTCATAAGAATTAGCGATAATATACCACGACTTACAGCCCCATAAGTAGCAACAAAGGGTGCATACTATAAACCTAGGCCATGCGAGCAACTATGAATACACGCGAACCGGATGAATTAAAAAATGTTGGCCTTAAGGCTACATTACCAAGACTCAAAGTATTGAGCTTGTTTGAAAAAAGTAAAGAACGACACATGTCAGCAGAAGATGTCTATAAAATTCTTCTCAGCACTGGAGATGATGTCGGTCTTGCAACGGTCTATCGCGTTCTCACACAATTTGAACAAGCCGGCCTATTACTTCGTCATCATTTTGAGGGTGGAAAAGCCGTTTTTGAGCTTAACCACGGAGAGCATCACGATCATATCGTTTGCATGCAGTGCGGACGTGTTGAGGAATTTTGTGATGAAAATATCGAACTATTGCAACACAAAGCTGCTGAAGAGCGCGGCTTTAAAATTAACGAACATTCACTTTATATTTACGCAGACTGCACCAAAAACCCTTGTCCTCATCATTAGTTACAATCAATAAAAAAAGGGGCTTGCGCCCCTTTTTGCTAATTCTTTGCTAGAAATTAAGTCCAATCCCCGCCACCGCCGTCATCCCAGGAGCCTGTTTCGGTCACACCAAAGTCATTACCGCCCATGTTGTTAGTATCTGTCCAAGAGTCTCCAGCGTTGGCATCACTTACCATGCCATTGTTACTCTTGTCGCCATCAGTGAAATGATGCATCAGCTCTTGTCCTGCAACCATACCTGCGCCAAGCGCCGCACCTGTTGCTAAGCCGCCCAAGATTCCAGAGCCCATCCCGCCTACTGGGCCACCCATCGGCATGCCCGCCCCATTCGGCTGTTGTCCGTAATGGCCACCATTACTATTGGCTGGATAGACTACAGGGTTGCTACGCCGACCCATCGCACGACCCACAAAGAAGATAAACACGATTAACGCCAACGCAAGCAATATTGAGCCAATCCCAAAACCGCTTTGCGCTTCTTGTGGGCGAGCATTGTTTGCACTTACGGCATGTCCAGCAATCATAGCTTTAAGTGCTTGCACGGCCTCCGGCTTTTCTTCAGGCAAGCCAGGTTTTAGGCTTTCAGCAGTACTCAGTTCAGCAGCAGCGGCAGCCAGCTTGCCTTGTTTAGCCAACAATTGTGCTTCTACATAATGTGCTTTAGCACTATCAGGATGATCACGCAGCACTTGATCCATCATGGCTTGCGCTTTAGCTATATTTCCCGTTTCCGCCGCTTGATAAACGTCATGAAGTGAGAATTGATCTGCCGCATAAGTCGGCATTGCCACATTAAAAGCCAGCGCTAGCGCACAAGCAGCAATTAAGGATTTGATTCGCATTCTATTTCCTCTTTTAAAATTGGTGGTTTAAATAATGCCAGTTTAGATAAACGCTGATAAGAAGATTGGGGTTGACCTGAATGAATTCAAGAGGCGATTAACGATTATCTTTTTGCTAGCATTTCCTTAGCATGCCGACGTGTGGTTTCGGTGATTTCTACACCACCGAGCATACGAGCGATTTCTTCTACTCGCGCATGGTCCTCCAAAGGCTCAATTGAGCTAAGTGTGACGTTGTCACGTTGGATTTTCTTCACATTGAGATGCTTTGCGCCTTGGGATGCGACTTGTGGCAGATGGGTAATCACCAACACTTGACGACCAACACCCAATTTC
>RFOR01000081.1 GCA_009926525.1 Methylophilaceae bacterium | reverse complement strand
TTACGGCGAATATTTTTCGCTAAACGCGGACTGATGGTGGTGGTTGCTAATTCATTCATCGTGGTAGTCGCCATATTTAAGGATGCTTTTCTATTCTAGATCAGATGAATCGTCGCTAAAAAATTCAATCAATTTTAATTACACATGCTGACAATAATTATCAGCGAGATTTAATCGCTAGCAATTGGGGCAGCTTACGCCGCCCCAACTTTATTACATTTAATTACTTGATGCGGCTTAGTAAGTCAGTAATTTTGATACCAATTTCAGGTGTACCGTTAAAGCCTGTGCCTGGTTTCATTGCCTTGAAGTGAGCCTTAACCGCTGTGTAGTCTTCAGCTGGTAGTGGAACGTATTTCACTTCTTTAACTAGTTTTGGAGCATTTTCCAAGTAATAGTTTACGAACGCTTTAATCTCTGGACGGAACGCAGCAGCTGTTGCGTTCACGTAGATGAACAATGGGCGTGCAAGTGGTTGGTATGTACCGTTCATTACCGCTTCTGGTGAAGGCATGACTGCAGCTGCACCAGCTTTAGCGATGATAGGCAATGCGCGTAATTTATCTTTGTTTTCAACATAATAAGCAAAGCCAAAGTAACCCATGCCGCCAGCGTTGCTTGCAACGCCCTGCACCAACACGTTGTCATCTTCAGATGGTGTGTAATCTGAACGGCTTGACTTTGCTTTACCGTTTACAGCTTCTGTGAAGTAGTCAAATGTGCCAGATGCTGTACCTGGACCAAACAATGCCATCGGTTGATTTGGATAAGCGCTATTCACTTGATTCCAGTTTTTTACTGAAGAACCTGGCGCCCAGATTTTTTTCAATTCATCAACTGAGATTGATTTCACGAAATCATTTTTGCTGTTCACAACGACTGTTAAGGCATCGAAAGCGATTGGCAATTCAATGTATTGAATACCCGCTTCCTTACAAGCGTCCATCTCTTTTTGTGAGATTGGGCGTGAAGCGTCAGAAATATCAGTTTCACCACGGCAGAATTTTTTAAAGCCACCACCAGTGCCAGATTCACCAACAGTTACTTTGATTTTTTGAGCCGCTTGAAATTCTTCAGCAACTGCTTCAGTAATTGGGTAAACAGTTGAAGAGCCGTCGATCCTGATGATTTTTTCAGCGGCGTATGTTGATGTTGCTGAGAATGCAGCAGCAACAAATGAAGCAACTGTAAGAGCTTTTACGAACTTTGATTGCATAATAATCTCCATTGAGTGAACTTTTTTCTTAAACTTGACTGCATTTAGCCATTACTAAAGAAATCTTCATGCATCTTATAGATTAAATATTACAACTTTGTGACAAAACTCGCGAAACATATCTATACGTAAATCAGATCTTCGTGACTTATCCAAGGTCGCGCGCACATGGCTAGCTTGATGTCTGCTCAACGTATGGTGCTTGGTTTGATGTATAATTTCGCTCAATTGAAATTAGCCTTACCGGAAAATTAATGGAAGCAGAACAACTCAATCTTATTGGCAATCGCCTTGCCGACCTCGCCGAGCGCCAACTCGCGCTTAGGGGGTATCTTTGACTTTGAAAACAAGCAGCAGCGCTTGGAAGAAGTCAGTCAGCTTTTAGAAGACCCTGCGATTTGGAATGACAACGAGCGCTCACAAAAGCTAGGCAAAGAGCGTCGTGAGCTTGAAAGTGTTGTTAAATCGCTGGTGGATATTGATGCTGGTATTCGTGATGCCTCAGAATTATTTGAGATGGCCAAGGACGATAACGACGAGAGCGTATTATTAAGTATAGAAACGGATAGCCTAGCACTTGAACAGCAACTTGAAGGCATGGAATTCCGCCGCATGTTTGCTAACCCGATGGATCCCAACAATTGCTTTATGGACTTCCAGTCGGGGAGTGGCGGAACTGAGGCGCAGGATTGGGCGTCTATGTTGCTGCGTATGTATTTGCGTTATTGCGAGCGCAAAGGCTTTAAGGTCGAGGTGCTTGAGGAGTCAGACGGTGATATTGCCGGTATTAAAAGTGCATCGCTTAAGGTTTCTGGTGAATATGCTTATGGCTATTTGCGCAGTGAGTCAGGTGTGCACCGCCTAGTGCGTAAGTCACCATTTGATTCTGGTAATCGCCGCCATACTTCATTTGCCAGCGTACAAGTGTTCCCAGAAATTGATGACTCCATTGAAGTGGATATTAATCCTGCCGATTTGCGTATTGATACCTACCGTGCCAGTGGCGCTGGTGGTCAGCATATTAATAAGACTGATTCTGCGGTGCGTATTACGCATATCCCAACCAATACCGTGGTGCAGTGTCAAAACGACCGCTCGCAGCATCGCAATAAAGCTGAAGCCATGAATATGCTAAAAGCCCAGCTTTATCAGCTAGAGCTCAATAAGCGCAATGAGGAAAAACAAGCCTTAGAAGATGCCAAAACCGACATCGGCTGGGGCCACCAAATTCGGAGTTACGTGCTTGATCAATCACGTATTAAAGATTTACGTACCAATGTTGAAGTCGGCAATACACAAGGTGTGCTTGATGGCGACCTTGACCAATTTATATCTGAAAGTTTAAAGCAGGGAGTTTGAAGTGAGTGAACATCTAAATACGCCATTACAAGACGAAAACCACGTCATCGCCGAGCGCCGTGAAAAACTTAAGGCCATTCGCGCCGCTGGCGTTGCTTTCCCTAATGATTTTAAGCCTGAGCATATTGCTGCGGACTTACATCAGCAATATGGCACGCTTGAAAATGAAGCCTTAGAAGGAATGGCGGTCACTGTAAAAATCGCTGGCCGCATGATGCTTAAACGTGTGATGGGCAAAGCCAGCTTTGCGACCGTGCAAGACCGTTCGGGTCGCGTTCAGCTCTTTATCTCTAAAGATAATATCGGCGAAGAGATTTACGAGTCATTCAAACATTGGGATTTGGGCGATATTCTTGCTGCAGTTGGTGTGGTGTTTAAAACCAAAACGGGAGAACTTTCTATTAAGGTCACAGAGCTTCGTTTGCTCACTAAATCACTCCGTCCGCTCCCTGAAAAATTCCACGGTTTGGCTGACCAAGAGATTAAATATCGCCAACGCTATGTGGATATGATTGTTTCTGAAGAAACACGCAATACTTTTAAAGCGCGTAGCAAGATTGTTGCTGCGATTCGTACTTTTATGCTGGAAAATGAGTTTCTAGAAGTGGAAACGCCGATGCTTCACCCAATCCCAGGCGGCGCATCAGCTAAGCCTTTTGTGACGCATCACAATGCTTTAGATATGCAAATGACT
>RFOR01000009.1 GCA_009926525.1 Methylophilaceae bacterium | reverse complement strand
TCAGCAATCGTGGCCTGCCAAATCTCAGTCATACTTTGATCCTCAACCTGCTGGCCTTTGGGGTCGCTAAACACCTCGCTAAAATGCTTATCCACACATTTGCGATGCGCTTCTATCTTGGCATGCAAGACATCCCAGCTTTCGCAATTCATCGCTAAAGCAAGTCGCGCTTTGCCTTCATCATTGGTGGGCAATGTTTGGGTTTGCTGGTCTTCCGCGTATTGCAGTCTATGTTCCAAATCACGCAGAAACACATACGCCTTGCTTAACTCTGCTACGGTTTGCTCTTGCAGCAAATGCTTTTCACGCAACAATGCTAAGACACTGAGCGTTTGTCTAATCTGCAAACTCACATCCTGACCGCCACGTATCAACTGAAAGACTTGGGCGATAAATTCAATTTCACGAATGCCACCACGACCTAACTTGATGTTGTCATGCATATCGCGCTTATTCACATCTCGCTGGATTTGCACCTTCAAATCGCGCATAGAAGTAAACGCGCCATAATCTAAATACTTACGAAATACAAAAGGACGCAATAAATCAGCAATGACCTTTTCGGGGCCAGCAATGACGCGGCCTTTAATCCAAGCATAACGCTCCCATTCACGCCCTTGGTTTTGGTAATACTCTTCTAGCATCGCCAAACTGCACGCCAGCGGCCCTTCTGAACCATAAGGGCGTAAACGCATATCCACGCGAAACACAAAACCGTCTTCCGTAATTTCATCAATCGCAGCAATAAGTTTCTTCGCAACACGAGTAAAGAACTCATGGTTACTTAATGTTTGCTTTCCCTGCTCTGCCCCCACAGAAGCGGCATTAGTTTCGCCGTCTTCTTCAAACGCAAAAATCAAATCAACATCGGACGAGACATTGAGTTCATAACCACCCAGCTTACCCATCCCTATGACGACTAAAGACTGTGGCATTCCACTTTCACCTATCGGCTCACCATAAGTGAATTTGAGCCAAGCTTCAATATGCTTCAAAGCAACATTAACCGTCACTTCAGCTAAATCACTCATCGCTTGCATGACTTCAGCAAGGCCTGACAAGCCATTTAAGTCGCGTACGATTGTTCGCAACATCACACGCTGACGAAGCTTACGCAAAGCACGCTTTAAACTTGCTTCATCATGAATAGCTTGTGCCTTTAAGAAAGCTTGCATCTCATCACGGCTAAATGCCAAAACGAGGTTTTCCATCAAGTCTGGCAACAAAGCTGCATCGCCAGCAAGTAATCGACTCACAAAGGGACTGCACGCAATGGCACGCTGAATATGCACCTGCTCTGATGTTGATTCGAAATGCGAAACAGTCGTCATGAAGTTTAAAAACCCTTAAATCCAATAGTGATGGCGTAAAAAGTGCCGTTAAAAATGCGCTAAACTGGCTAGGAATCGACCTTTAAAATGTTATTATCCCTCTTATAAGTTGTAAATTAATCATATAAAAATAATTAAAGTTCTATCAGGGGAAATGCAATGTCATCAATCGAGTCTATACTCACCGAAAACCGCGTATTTGCGCCCATTCCTGCGTTCAAACAAAATGCGACCGTTTCTGGATTAGCCGCTTATCAATCATTATGCAAACAAGCTGAACAAGATTACACAGGCTTTTGGGGCAACTTAGCACGCACCGAACTTGACTGGCACAAACCCTTCACACAAATTTTAGATGAAAGCCAAGCACCTTTTTACCGCTGGTTTCATGACGGCGAACTAAACGCTTCATACAACTGCATCGACCGCCACCTTGCGACTAAAGGAGACAAAACTGCGATTATTTTTGAAGCAGATGACGGTTCAGTTACCAAGCTCACATACAAACAATTACACAAACGTGTTTGCCGTTTTGCAAACGCTCTTAAAGACCAAGGCATCACTTTAGGCGACCGCGTCATTATTTACTTGCCAATGGGCATTGAAGCGGTCATCGCCATGCAAGCCTGTGCTCGTATTGGTGCCATTCACTCTGTCGTTTTTGGCGGCTTCTCATCTAAAAGCCTTCACGAACGCATTACCGATGTTGGTGCTAAATTAGTCATCACTGCTGACGCTGGAATGCGCGGCGGTAAAGCCGTTGTACTTAAAACGGCTGTCGATGAAGCCTTGGCTTTAGGTCGCTGTGAAGCAGTTACAAAAGTCATTGTTTGCCAACGTACAAAATCAGAAGTCGCCTGGATTGAAGGCCGTGACCTTTGGTGGCACGAGCTGGAAAGTGCGGCATCTGAAGTGTGCGAACCAACTTGGGTCAACGCAGAACATCCGCTATTTATCCTTTACACATCAGGCTCAACTGGCACACCAAAGGGCGTGCAACATTCTACAGGCGGCTATTTGCTTGGCGCACTGATGAGTATCAAATGGGTGTTCGATTACAAAGAGAGTGATGTGTTTTGGTGTACCGCAGATGTGGGCTGGATTACTGGCCACAGCTATGTCGCTTATGGCCCATTGTCATTAGGCGCAACACAAGTAATCTTTGAAGGCATCCCCACTTACCCAGATGCTGGTCGCTTCTGGCAAATGATTGCAAAACACAAAGTCAGTGTGTTTTACACAGCGCCCACAGCAATTCGCTCACTTATTAAACTCGGTGGTGACTTACCCAAACAATACGATCTTTCAAGCTTACGTTTGCTTGGCACCGTAGGCGAACCAATCAACCCAGAAGCATGGATGTGGTACCACACCGAGGTAGGTAATGAACGTTGCCCGATTGTGGATACTTGGTGGCAAACAGAAACTGGCGCGCACATGTTAGCGCCTCTTCCTGGTGCGATTGATGCTAAGCCTGGCTCATGCACCATGCCGCTCCCTGGCATCATGATGGATATCGTTCACGAAGATGGCGCACACATTGAAGGCACTGGAGGCGGCTTGCTTGTTGCCAAAAAACCTTGGCCCTCGATGATACGCACCATCTGGGGAAATCCAGAACGCTTTAAGAAATCTTATTTCCCAGAGGAGCTCAATGGCCTGTATCTCGCTGGCGACTCAGCCCATCGAGATGCTGATGGCTACTACTGGATTATGGGCCGTATTGATGATGTGCTTAACGTATCAGGCCATCGTCTTGGTACCATGGAAATTGAATCTGCTTTAGTCGCCAACCCATTAGTCGCTGAGGCAGCGATTGTGGGTAAGCCACATGAAATTAAAGGCGAATCTATAGTGGCTTACGTGGTCCTTAAAGGCGCCCGCCCAGAAGGCGAAACAGCTAAAAAAATTGTGGCTGAACTACGCGAATGGGTAGGTAAAGAGATTGGCCCAATTGCCAAACCCGATGAAATCCGCTTCGGTGATAATTTACCCAAAACACGTTCAGGGAAAATCATGCGCCGCTTATTGCGCAGCTTAGCGAGAGGCGAAGAAATTACCTCTGATATTTCAACGCTCGATAACCCAGCTATTTTGGAACAACTTAAACAGCCTATCATTTAAGCTATTCAGACAAACCCAGCTTTGCCTTCGGATTAAGCGCTATTTCGGATAGAATAGCGCTTTTTTCGCATCTAGATTTTGGCCATGTCATCCTTACCAGAAGAAATTACCCGCCGTCGCACCTTTGCCATTATTTCGCATCCTGATGCGGGTAAAACGACGCTGACCGAAAAACTATTATGGTTCGGTGGTGCGATTCAAGTAGCGGGTGAGGTGCGTGGTCGAAAAGCCGCACGTCATGCGACATCTGACTGGATGGAACTAGAAAAGCAACGTGGCATTTCAGTTACATCATCTGTGATGCAGTTCCCATACCGCGAACACATGATTAATTTGCTGGATACCCCAGGCCATGATGACTTTTCAGAAGATACTTACCGCACATTAACAGCAGTGGACTCAGCTGTGATGGTGATTGACTCAGTGAACGGCGTTGAAGCGCAAACCATTAAGCTACTTAACGTCTGCCGTATGCGCGACACGCCAATTATCACCTTCATCAACAAACTAGACCGTGAAAGCCGTCCGCCGATTGAGTTATTAGATGAAATCGAATCTACATTGGGCATGGAATGTGCCCCGATGACTTGGCCGATTGGCATGGGCAAGGGATTTCGCGGCGTGTATCACCTATACAACGACGTGGTTTCGTTCTTTGATCCACGTGCTGAAAAAGGCACATCCGAGGTGATTGAGGGGTTGGATAATCCTCGTTTAGACGAATTACTTGGTCGCCAAGCAGAAGAGCTGCGTGTTGACATTGAGTTAGTCCGCGGCGCATCAAACACCTTTAATAAAGAACGCTACTTAAGCGGCAAACAAACCCCTGTGTTTTTTGGCTCAGGTATTAACAACTTTGGTGTGCAATCTTTATTAGATGCCGTGGTTGAGTTATCGCCTGCCCCATTAGCCCGCAAAACTGCAACAAGAGAAGTGGCACCGAATGAAGCGAAATTTTCCGGTTTTGTGTTCAAGATTCAAGCTAACATGGACCCCAAACACCGGGACCGTATTGCGTTCTTGCGTGTATGTTCAGGCCGCTTTGAACGTGGCATGAAAATTAAACAAGTCGCAACTGGTAAACAAATCTCCGTCAATAACGCCATAACCTTTATGGCGCAAGATCGCACCACCATGGATGAAGCATACTCTGGCGACATTATCGGCATTCCTAACCACGGCACCATTAAACTCGGCGACACTTTCACTGAAAGTGAAAACTTAAAATTCATTGGAATCCCTTCGTTTGCGCCAGAGTTTTTTCGCCGCGCACGTATTAAAAACCCGATGAAGATGAAGCAGTTACAAATCGGCCTCAAGCAACTATCCGAAGAAGGCGCTGCCCAATTATTCCGCCCGCTACTTTCTAACGACTTGATTTTGGGTGCAGTGGGCATCTTGCAGTTTGATGTAGTGGCACACCGCCTTGAGCATGAGTACGGCGTTGACATGATATTTGAGCCTTATGACTGCCACACTGCGCGCTGGCTAAAAGGCAGCGACGCTGATCTAAAAGCAATCGCTGATAAATATGGCTTTAACGTGGGTCTAGATAGTGCGGATGATTATGTGTATCTCGCGCCAAATCGCGTGAATTTACAAATGGCTCAAGAGCGTTACCCAGAGATTGAATTTAAAGAAACGCGCGAAATTGCCTAAGCCCGTTATTAAAATTGATTGCCCCTGCGATAGCGGCTCGCTTTATCAAGATTGCTGCGAGCCCTATCACCTGAGTACTGACGCACCTAATGCTGAAAAGCTGATGCGTTCTCGTTATAGCGCATATGCTTTGGGCTTAGAGGAATATTTACTCAATACTTGGCACCCGAACACTCGACCCAAATACCTGAACTTAGCTAACGACCGTACAAAATGGCTGGGGCTAAAAGTAAAGCGCTTTGAGCCTAACGAGGAGCAAGCCATTGTCGAGTTTATTGCCACCTACAAGGAAAATGGTAAAGCCGAAAAACTCCATGAAATTAGCCAATTTAGACGCATTGCTAGACGCTGGTATTATGTGGACGGCGAATATCAAGCCTAACGAAAAATAGTTACGCAAACGCCTCACACAGCATACTCAAAAAAGCACCCAAAACAGGTATCAACTCTTCTTTCTCAAACGGCGCCGCGTCATCAGTACCAGCCACCAAGAAAGCAATCACCGCCTTATCAAAATCTTCACGGAAATGCGTCCAATGTTCAGCATCCGCATCGCCAATCAAGTGGAATTTACGCATGCCAGATTCCACAATATCAGCGAGCTCTTCGTTGGTCAGTTCTGCAAAAAGGGATTTAGCAATCACGATTTGGTCTTGCTCTAAATCTGCCACCACATCCTCAGCACCCAGTGGCAAGACCAAATAAGCGTAAACCATTAGAGCAAATGCTTGATAAACGCTGAGCATATCGAAGTTGTCATAACGCTCATCGGCTGGCGAACGCGAAGCTTCTTTAATGGCTTTGGCAGTGATGTAACACGCCAAGTAACTTGCGGCTTTTACAGGATCATAATCATCCAAATTACTACTCAGCGGAGCATCTTGCTCTGTGATTCCCTCTGCCAAACAAAGTGCGTGCAGTAAGCTTAAGTTTTTAGAATATTGGTTATTTTCAGCCATGCTGATTTCTCACTTTTAGATTAAGTTGTTTATTGAAAGGCTGGCAACGCTTCGAGCATTTCTTGGAGCTCTAGCCAGCGCATCTCTGCTGTTTCTATTTGCTGAACCAGCTCAGCTTGGCGTTTAAGCAAATCTTGCAAAATGCTTTTATCGCTTTGGCTATATAAATCTGGCTCTGTCAACTGGTTATCCAAAGCGGTTTTGTCTAGCTCCCACTTTGCCATATTGGCTTCAATCTGTTCGGTTTCTTTCAGCAGCGGACGCCGCTCAGCAATACGTGCTTGCCTATCGGCTTTGCTTTGTGCACGCTCAATTTTGTTTGATGACGCTGACACTTCTTTGCTTGACTCCAAACTTTGTTTGTCCGCCAACTTTTGCGCATTGAGCCAATCTTTGTAATCATCCAAGTCGCCATCAAACACTTCGGCTTTGCCATGGGCTACCAACATAAATTTATCGCAAGTGGCTCTAAGCATAGCTCTATCATGCGACACAATCACCACGCCGCCTTCATACTCTTGCAAAGCAAGCGTAAGTGCGTGGCGCATTTCCAGGTCCAGATGGTTGGTCGGCTCATCCAGCAATAGTAAATTTGGGCGCGTCCAAATGAGCAAGGCCAAAGCCAATCGAGACTTTTCACCGCCAGAAAAAGGCCCACATGGCGAGCTTGCCATGTCACCCTTAAAGTCAAAACCGCCCAAATAATTACGATGCTCTTGTTCGCGCGTTTCAGGGTCTAGCATTTGCATGTGCTCAAGTGGTGACTCATCAAGACGCAGTTGCTCAAGCTGGTGCTGAGCAAAGTAACCTATTTTTAAATCTTTGCCTTCAACCCGTTTGCCAGACTTCATGGCAAGTTCGCAAGCGAGTAGCTTAATCAATGTTGATTTACCTGCGCCATTACGCCCTAGCAAACCAAGTCGCTCACCTGGACGCAAAGCCAACTCTATTTTGCTAAGAATGGCAGTATCACCATAACCTACGCTAACATCATCAAGCACCAGCAATGGATCTGGCACGCTTTGCATTTCTCTAAAGCTAAAATCAAATGGTGTATCAATATGCGCGGCTGAAATCATTTCCATGCGCTCAAGTGCTTTAATGCGGCTTTGCGCCTGACGGGCTTTAGTGGCTTTAGCGCGGAAGCGTTCAATATAGCTTTGCAAATGCGCAACATTGCGCTGTTGACGCTCGTACATTGATTGTTGCTGCGCCAAGCGTTCAGCACGTTGACGCTCGAAGTCGGAATAGCCACCTTTGTAAAGCGTGAGGTGTTGTTGCTCAATATGCGCAATGTGATTGACAATCGCATCCAAGAAATCTCGGTCATGCGAAATGAGTACCAACGTACCGCGATAGTCCTTAAGCCAGGTTTCAAGCCAAATCACAGCATCTAAATCCAGATGGTTGGTCGGTTCATCAAGCAAGAGCAAGTCTGAGCGACACATTAAGGCGCGCGCTAAATTTAAACGCACTCGCCAACCACCTGAAAAGTCAGACACTGGGCGACTTAAATCTGCATTTTTAAATCCTAAACCATCCAATAATTCAGCCGCTCTTGCACGGGCTGAATAACCGCCAATTTCACTAAAGCGTGCATGTAACTCGCCTATTTTTTCGCCTTCATGTTTGGCTTCCGCTTCAACCAAAGCACTCTCAATAGCACGCAGCTCAAGGTCACCATCCAAGGTAAATTCTATGGCCTCCTGTGATAAAGCAGGCGTTTCTTGCGCCACATGGGCAATTACCCAATTAGGCGGCATTTCTAAATCGCCATGCTCAGGATGCAATTCACCACGCAACATAGCAAATAGACTAGATTTTCCGGCACCATTTGCACCAGTCAAACCAACCTTATGGCCTGGATGAAGCTGAAATGACGCCCCTTCGATCAGCACCTTGACACCACGCGTTAACGTGAGATTTTTGAATTGAATCAAACTTACCTTTCTCTTTAACGTGAATCTTTTCGCCTCACGTCAGCCATCTTTTAACAAAGGCGTTATTCTAAAGCAAGTTAAGGCCACATCATTACTTGTTTGTACGATAAGTAACAGATAGAAAATCCTGCATATAGTAGAATAAAACCTACGGATAAAAAGACTAGCAACGCAACTTATCTAGCCTTGTATTCAAAAACAATTAAAATATAAATTAATGATTAAAAAATCGCTTATCTGGTCTTATCGAGTCACTTACATTGCACTAGGAACCTTTGTTTTCTTGGGCTTGTTGTCGATTATCGTATTGCGATACTTCGTCCTACCCCACATTGATAATTACAAACCAAATATCGTACAAGGCTTGTCTCAAGTGCTTGGCCAAAAAGTCATCATCGGCAATATTTACGCAAACTGGGATGGCCTAAACCCTCACATATCAGTTTTTAATGTCGATATTTACGACCAACAAAACCGCGTCGCACTTAGCTTGGGACATATCGAAGGCAGTCTTTCATGGACCAGCATTCCATTATTTTCACCACGTCTTGCTTCATTCTCTATCTATCAACCAGAACTTACGATACGTCGTGAAAAGGATGGCACTATTTATGTCGCTGGCGTTTCTATGAGCGGCCCATCCAAGCCAGCGTTTCCTAATTGGTTGCTAAGCCAAGGCAAGGTCAATGTTATCGATGCCAATATTGTTTGGCAGGACGATATGCGCGGCGCGCCCGCTTTGAACTTAGACAAGCTCAATTTGCAACTTGAAAACCCGGCATGGGATAGCCTGCGTGGACGCCATGAATTTAGCATTAGCGCAACGCCATCTGCCGGGAGTTCAAAGCCCATCGATATTCGCGGAAAAGTATTCGGTAATGATGTAGGCAAGATAGAGCAATGGCATGGCACCTTGTATGCCAAAGTTGAAGGCACAGATATCGCGGCTTGGCGTAATTGGTTAGATTATCCGTTCGACTTGCGCGAAGGCCAAGGGGCGGCACAACTTTGGGTAGATTTTTCAGACAATCAAGTCGATAGCTTTTCTACGGATGTTGCTTTTAACAAGGTTGTTACACGACTTCCGTATAACGGGGTTGAAAATAGTTTTAATCGCATCGCTGGCCACCTTAAATGGATACGTCATGCTGATGGCAAAGAAATTCAAGGTGAAGGCATCAAGATTGTCACTTCCGACGATTTGAATATGCGCAGTGGTAAATTCTCTATTAGGGAGCGCACCATCAAGCAAGAAAAAATCATTGAAGGCGATGTGCTACTTGACGAAATTCAGCTCGAAACCCTCAACAAACTGACGCCATACTTTACCTTACCTGCCAATGTCGCCAAAGCAATTGAGGAGACAGCGCCGCTTGGCAAGCTTAATAATCTTCACCTAGCTTGGCAAAGCAAAGGTGAAACACTGCCAAAATATGCCTTAAGCGCAGACTTTTTGCACTTGAGCCTTCTCCCCTACACCAAATACTCATTGCCAGGGTTCACCAACCTCTCTGGCAAAATTGACATAGACCAAAGCCAAGGCAAGCTGACTTTAGACTCAAGCGCTGCGACGCTCAATTTTACGCCAGTACTTCGCTGGACCTTACCTGCTGACCAGTTAGCTGGCGAAGTGGAATGGAAAATCAACAACAAAAACTTGTCGCTAGATGTGAAGCGCTTAGCCCTGAAAAACGAGCACCTAGATGCTGAACTAGAGGCGAGCTTTAGTTCTGATGGCGCGCAAAAGCAGATATTGGATCTTACAGGACATGTAAGTCATGTCGATCTTAAATACGGTCGTTTCTATTATCCAAACAGACTCAGCAAAGATACCGTCGACTGGCTTGATAATTCGATATTGTCAGGTCGTGGTGAGGATGTGAATGTGCGTATCAAAGGCGATCTAAAAGACTATCCATTTAGTGATGGTAAAAAAGGCATCTTAAAAGTGACTGCCAATCTCAAAGATGCCGTGCTGGATTACTCCGAAGGCTGGCCTAAAGTTGAGGGGGTCAATCTTGCTATGCTATTTGAAGGCAAACGTATGGAGTTAAACGCGAGCGCTGGCCATTTGCTTGGCAATCAAATTAAAAAAGCAAAAATTACGATTCCAGATTTAGAAGCTGACGAGAATATGCTTGATATTGTGGGTGAGTTACAAAGCCCAGTCAGTGAGGGTGTTAAATTTCTTAACGCAAGTCCTATCGCAAAATTAGCCAGTGGCTTTACCGAAACACTAAAAACAACTGGTAATGGCAAACTGAATCTTAATTTACATATTCCGCTTAACCATAGTGCCGAAACAAAAGTGAAAGGGACTTACCTTATTAGCAACGGCAGTATGCTAAGTGAGAGCATACCTGAGCTCACTAAGCTCAATGGCACAATAGAGTTCACTGAATCGTCCATCAATGCCAATAACATCAATACATGGGCATACGGTGCGCCAGCAGTCTTTAGTGTCAACACCGATAAAAATCATGCGATCCAGATTTCGGCGCATGGTCGATTAACAGATGCAGGCTTGAAAAAGTCATTTGACAATCTTTTGCCGAGCACGATTTCTGGAAGCACTGAGTGGGTTGCCAAAGCGAAAATCCAAAATAGTCAATCTGAAGTCTCTATACACTCAAGCTTGGTAGGTCTCAGCTCAAAACTACCTGCCCCTCTTGGCAAATCAATCACTGAGGCAATGCCTTTGCTAATTGAGAAAAAACCCATCAGCGCAACGCAAGATGCGATTAAGGTAAGCCTTGGGCAAAGCATTAACGCAAAACTAATCCGCACGTCTCAAAATGGTATTACTAAAATTGACAAAGGGGATATTGGCATCAATGTTGCGCCAGAGACCGCAAGTCAAAAGGGTCTTTCCCTTCGTGCAAACCTTGAAAACTTAGACATCGACGAGTGGTTGGCGCAATTAGATAAATCAGCAGGTAGCAACGCAAGCAGCCATGTTGCAATTAACCGTATTGAACTAACAACGCAACATTTAGATATTTTTGATAGGCGTATTAACGCGCTTAAACTAAATGCAAGGTCGACTGATAATACGTGGATCATGAACCTAAAAAGCGATGAAGTGACTGGGGATTTAAAATGGAGCCAAGATGGCAACGGCAAGCTTAGCGGCAATCTTGCCAATTTGATTTTTCCATCGCCTACACCCGACGCTGCAAAATCACCAACCCATCCTGTTGTGAAACAACTTAATCTTAAATACCCTGCGCTGGACATTACCGCTGACAACTTTGAGATCGGCAAGAAAAAGTTTGGACGTTTAGAACTACAAGCAAAAGAACAATTAGGTAATTGGGGCATAGACAAACTTCGCCTCACTTCTGCAGATGGTGTCATTAATGCGAATGGCGAGTGGAATAACTGGAAAAATCGTCCAAATACTAGGTTGCGTTTCAACT
This sequence comes from Methylophilaceae bacterium, assembly GCA_009926525.1. Classification (GTDB taxonomy): domain Bacteria; phylum Pseudomonadota; class Gammaproteobacteria; order Burkholderiales; family Methylophilaceae; genus Methylopumilus_A. Next base: position 661 of record RFOR01000009.1, on the reverse strand, counting down.
GGGAAATTAACGATATGGGCAGAGCCCTCAAGCGTCTCGATATTGGAGATATGATTAAAGGTGGCTCAGCAGAAATTACAGGGCAATTAAAATGGTCGGGAAGCCCTCATGAGTTCGACATTCCTAATCTTTCAGGCAGTTTGCATCTGGATGCTAAAAAGGGACAAATTCTTCAGGTAGAACCTGGTGTGGGGAGGCTTTTTAGTATTCTTAGCCTGCAAAACCTTCCAAGAAGACTCACTTTAGACTTTAAAGATTTATTTAGCAGCGGGTTTATTTTTGACAAAATCAATGCTGATGTCAACATCGAACGCGGCATTATGTATAGCGACAACTTTAAAATGGTCGGGCCAACAGCCCAAGTGGAAATTAAGGGTGAAACCGATTTAGATAAAGAAACTCAGCATCTATACATTAAAGTCAAACCTTTTATTAGCGACACACTTTCATTAGCTGCTTTTGCTGGCGGTCCTGCCGTAGGGGCAGCAGCTTATATTGCGCAAAAAATCTTAAAAGATCCACTCAATAAGATTGCTGAAACACAATATGAGATTGTCGGCAGTTGGAGCAATCCGCAAGAAAAGGATAGCAAATCAACGCCGGTAGATAAGAGTTCAGGACCTTTGGGTAAATAGATCTTCAAGTATCTAATTGCTATAAA
>RFOR01000080.1 GCA_009926525.1 Methylophilaceae bacterium | reverse complement strand
TTAGGGAGTAAACTGATCGGACGCTCTGGCAGGTCGGTCCCGGCGAGCTCTAAGTCATCCTCTTTAACAAACCCACGGCTCAAGGCTTACTCCCACTCGATCGTAGCAGGTGGCTTGCCTGAGATGTCGTACACCACGCGGTTGATGCCCCGCACTTCGTTGATGATGCGGTTAGAGACCTTACCAAGCAGGCTGTAAGGCAACTCAGCCCAGTTAGCAGTCATAAAGTCGCTAGTGACGACTGCACGCAGTGCTACCACATAATCATAAGTACGGCCGTCGCCCATCACCCCTACAGACTTGACTGGTAAGAATACGGTGAAAGCTTGGCTAGTTAATTCATACCAGGTTTTGCCGGTCGCTTCGTCTTTGGTGTTACGTAACTCTTCAATAAAGATGGCATCAGCTAAACGTAGGAGGTCAGCGAACTCCTTGTTCACTGCGCCCAAGATACGCACGCCAAGGCCTGGGCCTGGGAATGGATGGCGATACACCATGTCGTGTGGCAAACCAAGTGCCACACCGAGTTCACGCACTTCGTCTTTGAATAAATCGCGCAGTGGCTCTAAGAGTTTTAGGCCGAGTTTCTCTGGTAAACCGCCCACGTTGTGGTGGCTCTTGATCGTTACGGCTTTTTTAGATTTTGCGCCACCGGATTCAATTACGTCTGGGTAGATTGTCCCTTGCGCGAGCCACTTGGCGTTCGCTAATTTCTTCGCTTCTGATTGGAATACTTCGACGAACTCTTTACCAATAATCTTACGTTTGGCTTCAGGGTCAGATACGCCTGTGAGCTCACCCATAAACTGTTCTGTGGCATCTACGTGGATCACCTTGGCGTGTAGGCGACCTGCAAACATCTCCATCACCATCTTGCCTTCATTGAGGCGGAGGCGGAGCAAGCCGTGGTCAACGAATACGCAGGTGAGTTGGTCACCAATCGCGCGGTGAATAAGGGCTGCGGCAACGCTAGAGTCGACGCCACCTGACAGGCCAAGAATGACCTCTTCATCGCCTACTTGCTGGCGGATTTTAGCAACAGCTTCTTCAATGTAATCGCCCATCACCCAGTCGGCTTTTGTTTTGCAAATATCTAATACAAAGCGGCGTAGCATTGCATCGCCTTGCTTGGTATGGGTAACCTCTGGGTGAAATTGTACAGCGTAGAATTTACGTGCTTCATCAGCCATCGCAGCAATCGGCGTGGTGTCATTGCTGGCGATGACTTTAAAACCTGCTGGCAATTCAGTCACTTTATCGCCGTGGCTCATCCACACGTCAAGCAAGCCATGGCCTTCAGCGTTGGTGCTGTCTTGAATGCCATCAAAAAGCGCTGAGTGGTTACGAGCGCGCAGTTGGGCAAAGCCAAACTCACGTTTAGTGCCGGCTTCTACTTTACCGCCTAGTTGCTGCGCCATGGTTTGCATGCCGTAACAGATGCCTAAGACTGGCACGCCTAGCGTAAATACTGCGTCAGGGGCTTTGTCTGTATCTTCTTCATAAACGCTAGCATGGCTTCCTGAAAGTACAATGCCTTGTGCGCCAAAGTTGCGCACAAATTCATCAGAAACATCGCAAGGATGCACTTCACAGTACACATGGGCTTCGCGAATACGGCGTGCAATCAATTGCGTGACTTGTGAGCCGAAATCTAAAATCAGAATTTTTTGATGAGACATAAAAAGTAAAAAGCCTATAAGCTAAAAATAACGAAGGGCAAACGACTTTGAAGTGAAATATCAAAGCGGTTTGCCCAACAAAAGTCGGTTAAGAATTAATCAATATGATAATTCGGCGCCTCTTTAGTAATTTGCACATCATGTACATGAGATTCACGCATGCCTGCTGAGGTGATTTGTACGAACTCAGCTTTGCTACGCATTTCATCAATGGTCTTGCAACCCACGTAGCCCATTGAAGCACGTAGGCCACCCATTAATTGATGAACTACGGCAATCATGCTGCCCTTGTAAGGTACGCGACCTTCAATGCCTTCAGGCACTAACTTGTCAGCGTTGCCATTGTTTTCTTGAAAGTAGCGGTCGCTAGAGCCTTTTTGCATTGCGCCGATAGAGCCCATGCCGCGGTATGACTTATAAGAGCGGCCTTGGAATAGTTCGATCTCGCCTGGTGCCTCTTCGGTACCAGCGAACATGCCACCTAGCATCACTGAATATGCGCCAGCAGCAATCGCTTTAGAGATGTCGCCAGAGTAGCGGATGCCGCCGTCAGCAATAAATGGTACGCCTGTGCCAAGTAACGCTTCTTCAACGTTGCTCACGGCAGTGATTTGTGGAACGCCTACGCCAGCCACGATACGGGTGGTACAGATAGAACCTGGGCCAATACCAACCTTCACGCCGTCAGCACCTGCATCAACCAGGGCTTTAGCCGCTTCGCCAGTTGCGATGTTGCCACCGATGACTTGTACATTGGGGAAGTTTTTCTTCACCCAGGTCACGCGGTCGAGTACGCCTTGCGAGTGACCGTGTGCGGTATCGACCACAATCGCATCCACGCCAGCTTCTGCAAGCGCTGCAACACGCTCTTCTGTGCCGTCACCCACACCAACTGCGGCACCAACGCGTAAACGGCCGTGCGCATCTTTACAGGCTAATGGGTGGTCGCTAGATTTTTGAATATCTTTAACGGTGATAAGGCCCTTAAGGTTAAAGGCATCATCAATCACAAGCACGCGCTCAAGGCGGTGTTGGTGAAGGAGTTCCATCACTTGTTCGCGGGTTGCGCCCTCACGTACCGTGACCAAACGGTTCTGCGGGGTCATGATGTTAGCGATAGATTGATCAAGGTTGGTCTCAAAACGCAGGTCACGGTTGGTCACAATGCCAACAACCTTGCTGCCATCAACGACAGGCAAGCCTGAGATCTTATGTAAACGGGTAAGGGCTAACACGTCACGCACTGTCATGTGCGGCTGAATAGTGACTGGGTCGTTCACGACACCAGACTCAAAACGTTTGACGCGAGAAACATGGATCGCCTGCATTTCGGCCGTCATGTTCTTATGGATAATGCCCATGCCGCCTTCTTGAGCAAGTGCAATCGCAAGCGGCGCCTCTGTGACGGTATCCATAGCAGCGGACACGACAGGGATATTAAGACGGATGGAACGAGTTAACTGAGTAGCGAGACTGACTTCGCGGGGGAGTACATTAGAGTGCGCTGGTACCAACAAAACATCATCGAATGTAAGCGCATTTTGCAACAAACGCATGGTGAATATTCCTTGCTTCCAAAACAAGATTATACCGATTTGTC
>RFOR01000079.1 GCA_009926525.1 Methylophilaceae bacterium | reverse complement strand
AATCTCACCATGCTCCATTACAAAAATACGGTCAGCATTTTCAATGGTTGATAAACGGTGTGCGATAACGATACTAGTTCGATTTTTCATCAGGGTATCTAACGCTGCTTGAACATGCTGCTCTGATTCGGTATCCAAGGCAGAGGTTGCTTCATCCAAGAGCAATATAGGCGCATCTTTGAGAATCGCACGTGCAATCGCTAAACGCTGACGCTGTCCTCCGGATAGGCGCACGCCCCTATCGCCAATTTGGCTTTGCAAGCCATTTGGCAACTGCTGAATAAATTCCCATGCATGCGCAGCTTTAGCGGCCGCAATAACTTTTTCTTCACTGACATCGCGCAAAACGCCGTAAGCAATATTGTTAAAAACGCTGTCATTAAACAAGACGACATCTTGGCTGACTAACGCAAACTGCTCACGCAAATGACTGAGTTTAAATGCACGAATATCCATACCATCCAAGAGAACCAATCCCTCTTGATGGTCATAAAAGCGTGGGAGTAAATTCACCATGGTTGTTTTGCCTCCGCCAGAACGACCTACTAAGGCTAACTTTTCACCTGGTTTAATGACAAAGCTTAGTTGATTAAGTGCATTGCTTTTGGCGCTTTCATAGCGCAAGCCAACACTCTTAAATTCAATCTCGCCCTTGACACGACCAATCTCGTGCGTGCCCTCGTCCAACTCGGGCAGAGTATCTATCAAACCAAAAACACTCTGCGCGGCGGCAACGCCAACTTGCACCGTTTCATTCATTTTGGTCAAACTTTTAATTGGCGGAATCAACATGAGGAGCGCACCAATAAACGCAGCAAACTCCCCAGCCGTAAACTTACCTACCGAATAATAAACAACCGCACCCAAAGAAAATGCCGCAAGCATTTCTATCACCATACTATTGATGCCTGAAATACGCGTTAGGCGAATTTGCATTTGGCGATTCTTAGCCACAACGGAAGCAAATCTTTTTTGTTCGTATTGCGCACCTGCAAAAATCTTTATCATTCGCTGACCAGCACTCGCTTCCTCAGCTACTTGCGTCATTTCGCCCATGGTGCCTTGGTTAGCCTTACCAGCTTCTCTAAGCTTAGGCGTCATCTTATTGAGGTATAAAACCATGAGTGGTGCTGTGACGACAAAAATCAAGGTGAGGCGCCAATCCAGATACAACATATAGGCTACCATGCCAATGATCGTCAAACTATCACGAACAGAGCTGACAGCCGCATTGGTGGCGGCGCTAGACATTTGCTCGGTATCATAGGTTAGCTTGGATGTTACAACACCAGCCGAAACGGAATCAAAAAAACTTACTGGCAACGTCATGAGTTTTGCAAACGCTTCAACCCGTAAATCTTCTACCACGCGACGTGCTACCCACTTCATGGCAAATGTTGAAGCAAAGCCGGCAAATGCTCTCAAAGCCAAGAGACCAAAGAGCATAAAAGGCAGCAAGTTCAACAAAGTCTGATCGTGCTTAACAAAACCAGCGTCCGTGACTAATTTAATCGTGGCAAGAAACCCTGTATTGGTTGCTGAAAAAACGACCAACGCAAGAATGCTTAACGCAAACATTTGCCAGTAGCGCAGCGCGTACTTAAGCATTCGCAAATAAAGCGTCTTTGCCGAGCGGCTAGGTATAGGAGATTTTGAACGACTTGATTTGGTCATGGGTTTAATTGATTAAATCAACAGACCTAAGTCCGCCATCCGAAAGCATTCTTGGGGGTGTTTTAAACAGGTCATTGAAGGATGAAAACCCATCAATTAGATTAATTATTGCCACCCGTTTGTGTTGCGAAGGTGATGTGTGTGAAGCCTACTTGGCGCGCGGCCTCCATCACATTAATTACTGATTGATGGGAAGTTTTAGCATCCGCGTTAATAATAATTGTAGGGTCTTTACCATCACCTGCTAGTTTTTGCAAAGCAACACCAATCGCGCTTACGGAACCGTCAGAAAGTGGACTCTTTCCAACTACGTAATGGCCTTTTGCATCAATACCGACATCAATCACTAGAGGCTTTTGCTCAGGTGAGTTAGCTTCAGCAGTCGGCAAGTTGATTTGCAGTTCACTCATGCGTGCAAAAGTTGCACTGACCACCAAGAAAATAATAATCACCAACAACACGTCGATCAATGGCACAAGATTCATTTCTAAATCTTCGTGTTTTTTACCACGTTGAAAGTTCATATTACTTACGCTCGCCGTGAATAATTTCAACTAGTTTGTTTGCCTGCTGTTCCATATCAACAATCAAGTCATCCACTTTTGCACGGAAATAGCGATGTGAAATCATCGCCGGAACAGCCACAACAATACCACCAGCAGTATTGTATAGCGCCACTGAAATACCTTTAGCAAATTGAGCTACGTCATGCCCAGAACCTGCCGCATTAAAAGCGCCAAACAACTCCACCATACCAATCACTGTACCCAACAAGCCAAGCAATGGGCTGACCGTAGCAATCGTCCCAAGTGTAGATAAGTTCTTTTCAAGCTTATGAGCCACAGCGCGACCAGACTCTTCAATAGACTCTTTAATAATTTCTCGTGACGAGGTCACATTATTCAAGGCACTTGCGAAGACTTCACCTAGCAAAGAATGTGCTTGAAGCTTATCGCAAGTCTCCTTAGTCACGCCGCCTTGTCCTATCCATTTTCTCACTTCAGGCAACAAGTTAGATGGTGCAATCAACTCAGTGCGCAAAGTCCAGACGCGCTCTACAATAATGGCAATCGCCACGATAGAAGCAAGGATAAGAGGATAAATTGGCCATCCAGCAGCTTTGATGATTTCTAACACACAGCACTCCTAAAAGATTCTTAAAATTTCGCGCTTAACCAAAAAAGTTAACTTAGCGTGATTAAAGTGTCACTACTTTAGCGCGTCAGTGCTTTTTGAGCAAGTCCACTTAACGAAATCAACAAGCTAATTATGTTAAGAAATTAAGACTCGGTGCCATTGCATTGGTATCTAACAAACGCTAAATCATTAAATCGCAAACAATTGACCATCCACCAATTTATATTCACGTTTTAACTTAGCTGACAGCTCCAAATCATGCGTCACTACCACCAAAGCCACACCCTCTGTTTGGTTCATTTCTAGCAATAAATCGAATACAGCATGGGCAGTATGTCTATCCAAATTACCTGTGGGCTCATCCGCCAGCACACACTGAGGCCTGGTCACCAATGCTCTTGCCAACGCAGCGCGCTGACGCTCACCTCCAGAGAGCTCACCAGGCATATGTTCCAAACGATGCGCCAAACCAACTTTTTTTAATATTTC
>RFOR01000078.1 GCA_009926525.1 Methylophilaceae bacterium | reverse complement strand
CAATATTAATTGTTGAAAAATCGATGAGAAGTTGAGCGATAAAGGCCGCTAACGAAGATAAAAGTAATACTAAAATAATGAACGAAGAAACTCTCATTGATAGCCTCCCTCCTCATAAAGTGTGATTGAGCTCATAAAAGGCCTGTCGCTTACAACAGCAAGTATGTCAACTGCAAGCAGAATGCTCGATATTAATTTCATCCGACCAACTCCTTGTAAATGTCCATCGCCTTGTCCCCATACGCATGCCAGCCACCAATTTTCTGTACTTTTTGTAAGGCCTTTTTGCCCATTTCATCTCTCAGCGTTGGCTCATCTGCCAAATGCTGAAGCTTTTCAGTCAATGCACTCACATTGCGCACCGGAACAATAAAACCCTCGACACCATCCGTCATTAAATCTTCAGCCCCTGTATGGTTGCTTGCAACGACTGGGCAGCCACAAGCCATGGCCTGAGCCATCACCATAGCTAAGCCCTCTTCTAGACTTGGTAAAACCAACACATGACTGCGGCTCATTATCTGCTTAAGTTCTGTTTGAGGCATATGCCCCAATACAATTGCATCTTCTGGCCATAGTCCACGCGCTGTTAATGCTTCAATTAGGCTTGCTGATGGCGCACCCACAAAAGTTAGCGACTTTGCTGGATGATTAATTTTTTGATAAGCCTGCACTAAATACTGCACGCCTTTACGCAAACTCATCCCACCAACAAAAAGCATATCAAAACGTTGCAGGGTTGGTTTGTCTACTGGCTGAAATCGCGAAAGATTCACGCCATAGGGAAGCAATCTTAATTTATTAGCAGGAATTCCCTGCTCAACAAATGATCTATAAACAAAGGTCGATGGCACCGTAATACAATCGGCTTCCTGGTACTCCAGCTCTTCCCTAGCAATCGTTCGTGGGTCAATGCCAACAAAAGGCAAATTCCACAGCGCGTGCTCTTCACGTAATAAGTCATCTTGCGAGCGAATATGCGATGAACCACGATCACAAATAAACTTAGCCCCTCGTTGGTGCGCTTTTTTGCCTGCTGGCAAAGCTGAACCTGAAAGCCCGACATAAAGATCACATTCTGGCAAATTACGTGCAACATGATTACCAAGTGTTATGCCGGAAAGGTTTTCTAATTCCCTGACCACCGAATGGGGTAAAGAATTCCTCCAGGGGAAGCCCATGAAGGTAGCTTGCACCCATGGGAAAGTTTTTATTAAATCGTCAGGTAGCGCTTCATTTTTCAATTTAAAGCGAGGGTAGCCCGTAAAGATAGCAGCTAGGGCACCACGTGCATAAAGCTCTCTTGCTAAATCAAAGGTATGAAATTTACAAATCGCTGAAAGTACGACTTTCATTTAGAACCCCCTAAACTCTTTATAATCGATTTCATCATGGGCTCATTAAAGTGACTATTGTGTTTCAACCTTTGCTGACCAGCTTTTGCTATAGCTTGACGACGACTTTCATCTGCAAGCGCTAGTTTGCACATTGCAGCGCACTCTTGTGCATCGTTCCAAAATAAGGCTTCTTTTCCCTCTTCATACATTTGGGCATGTTCGATGGTTCGTTCAGCACATAGCAATCCGCCAAGGGCAGGGATTTCTAAGGATCGAGTCGTATGAAGATCGCGATTTTCTTTAGACACCATGCCTAGATTCAACTTGGCACATTGAATCGCTTTAGCGTAATCATCCCCAGCAATTGAACCGCCTCGCCAATAGGCTTTTAGTTCCGGCCACTCTGGCGCTTTGTGCCAACCTGAACCCCTGATCGTTAATGGCACACCATGCTTAATTAAATCTAATAAAAAAGGACCGCGCTCAGGAAACCATGTGCCCAAAAAAAGCACATCGGCGTCCCATGCTTTGTGGTCACTTTCTGAGAGTTTTCTTGGTGCATGAGACACCTCATCAGCACTTCGGTAAACACGCATCACATCCACGGCACCTAAAGCGTAGGCCTCGGCAACATTTTCATTTCTCACCACTGCATTTAAGTGATACTCAGGCAGACTCTGGCGATAGGCTTTAAAGCGAGGCCCATCTCTAGGCCCTAGCGGATCATCAATGCTGTAACTGACAATTTTTTGGGCATGTTGGCGTAATAACTTCATCACTTTGGGCGTGACCCACTCGCCACCATCCACCCAGCACAGATCATACTGCTCATCTTTTAAGGCTTTGCGTAATTTGGGTATCAATAAAGGAGCCAGTAAGTTGCCCCCTAAATGCCAAGTCACTTTATCTACCCATGATGTTTTCGGTAACAGTGTTCGCAAATCAATATGTGTAACGTTATGGCCTAATCGTCGCAAAGCATTCGCGCGATCTAAACAAGTACCGCTGATGGTACCAAGATAGAGAATATTGAGTAAGCCAGCCATGAATTAATTTGGCCCAAGCAACATGGCTTGCTGCGCTGGGCCGAGCGCTTTAAGCAGGTCATTGATAAATTGATCTTGGAGTTGATGTGAAGCCTTGTCGTCATCTGATATTTCAGAGACCCTAAACAACAGGCCATCAGCAATATAGCCTTTTAACCCCATGTGCATACGGGCTAAGTTGAGGTTGCTAGGCGGACCACTCATTACACGATCACCAATACGAATGAAGTAGCTCACTTGCTCTTGCCGATTACTCACTTGCGCGGTCATGCGCTGGACTTCGATAGAACGGCTATTAGCAAGCATTTGTTCCGCATGCAAAGCTTCAATCTTAAAGCCTTGTGATGAGTAGCAAGACTCTGGGCGGTGCAGCTGCTTTGAAAAGGTTTGATTGTCACCATAAGCAAGCGATAGCATTAAGCGGCGACCCGTGCTTTGATGCACATAGGTGCGGCTCACAATTTGGGTATAAAGGTCATCCAAAGCTTCTTGCTGCTCGGGGTCTACAATCAGTGTGTTATTGCCATCACTAACTTCCGTCCAGTCTGCAAAGCTTGGCGGAATGATGCGTTCAAACTGCGGCTGACCTAAGTGCTCAAACCACTTTTCTTGCGGGGTGAGCCACCAAGCAAAGAGGGTGCAGGCAAGCATAAATAGCACAGCGAGCCAATGCTGAAGATGCGGCTTTTGAATAGGCTTGGTGATTGTCTCAGCGCGCATTTAATTTTGCACTCAATAAACGTAATAGATGATCTGCCCCAAGCATCATTAATAACCCAGCAACAAACAACACCATGCCGGCAAAGCCATGTAAAAATCCTTGCCCAGCTTCACTTCCTAAATAGTATGTGATGAGGGACAGCACAATCACACGGATCACATTAGCTGTGAATGAGATAGGAATAATCAGGATAGGTAAT
>RFOR01000077.1 GCA_009926525.1 Methylophilaceae bacterium | reverse complement strand
GGTGGTTTCACCTGGGGTTCCGTCTTGATGAAATATTAAGTTAATAGAGTATTAAGAGGCTTACATGAAATTTGCTTTTTTCTTTCCAGGTCAAGGTTCCCAATCCGTCGGCATGATGCAAGGCCTGGCAGACATTGCCCTTGTTCGCCAAACATTCGATGAAGCCTCTGATCTACTAGGCCAAGATTTTTGGTCCATGGTCACAGAACCAAACGAAGCACTCAATCAAACAACCAATACTCAGCCACTTATGCTTACAGCGGGTGTTGCCACATGGCGAGCCTGGCAGGCTCAATCATCTCTAACACCAGCGCTTATGGCAGGGCATAGCTTGGGTGAATACACAGGCCTTGTCGCTGCAGGCGCTTTAACATTCAAAGACGCTTTGCCGTTAGTGCGCTACCGAGCTGAAGTAATGCAAAACGCTGTTGCTGAAGGTGTTGGTTCAATGGCGGCAATTCTGGGTCTTGATGATGAAACAGTGCGTCTGGTTTGTGCTGAAGGCGCTCAAGGCGAAGTGTTGGAAGCAGTTAACTTAAACTCACCGGGACAAGTAGTGATAGCAGGTAACAAGGCAGCTGTAGAGCGCGGTATGGAGTTAGCGAGAGCTAAAGGTGCAAAACGTGCATTAGCCTTACCTGTAAGCGTTCCATCACACTGCGCATTGATGAGACCAGCCGCTGAAGCTTTGGCTGGATATCTGCAAAGCGTTGAAATGACTGCATGTAGCATTCCAGTAATTCATAATGCTGACGTGCTTGCATATAGCGATATTAATCAAATAAAAGACGCTTTAGTGCGTCAATTGTATAGCCCAGTAAGATGGGTTGAGACAGTGCAAACAGCTTACAATCAAGGAGTCATAAATTCAGCAGAGTGCGGCCCTGGCAAGGTGCTCGCAGGCCTTACAAAACGTATCGTGTCTGAATTGCCTTGCTTTGCATTAACAAGTATCGAAGCGCTGATTGAAGCTCAAACGCAATTCTCAGTATAAATAATAGGGAGATCATTATGTTAGAAGGTCAAATTGCATTAGTCACAGGCGCTAGCCGTGGTATTGGAGCTGCAATTGCTCAAGAACTAGGCAAAAAGGGCGCAATTGTTGTTGGTACAGCCACCACACAAAATGGCGCTGATATTATTACTGCAGCCTTAAATGAGACTGGCATTAAAGGCTGCGGCCTAGCGCTAGACGTAAATAACAATGAGCAAATTCAAGCAACTTTGAAAACAATCGCTGAACAATTTGGCGATGTAAGCATTCTTGTGAATAACGCAGGCATCACCAAAGATACATTGCTTATGCGCATGGAAGATAGCGATTGGGATGCGGTTATTTCAACAAACTTGAGCTCTGTATACAGGATGTCTAAAGCGGTTTTGCGTCCAATGATGAAGGCAAGAACAGGACGTATTATTAGCATTTCATCAGTCGTTGGCCATATGGGAAATGCCGGTCAAACAAACTATGCAGCAGCTAAAGCTGGCATGTCAGGCTTCACAAAATCATTAGCAAGCGAAGTAGGTAGTCGCAACATTACGGTGAATTGTGTTGCACCAGGCTTTATTGATACCGATATGACGCGCGCATTACCAGATGAACACAAAGAAGCTCTATTGAAGCACATACCATTGGCAAAACTTGGTCAAGATAGCGATATTGCTGCGGCAGTAGCGTTTTTAGCATCGCCATCAGCAGGCTATATCACAGGCGAAACTTTGCATGTGAACGGCGGAATGTACATGGCATAATGCCATTAACAATTTAGTTTTTTGAATTCCTCACGCTTTTTGTTAGAATGTCGTGAGTTAAGTAGCAGTAAATTTAAATAATAAAAGGGGATTTAGATGTCTGACATCGAACAACGCGTTAAAAAAATTGTAATCGAACAACTTGGTGCTAACGAAGCGGATGTAAAAAATGCATCTTCATTCGTTGATGATTTGGGCGCTGACTCTCTAGATACAGTTGAATTGGTGATGGCTCTTGAAGAAGAGTTTGACTGCGAAATTCCTGATGAAGAAGCTGAAAAAATCACAACAGTTCAACAAGCTATTGACTACGTCACTGCTAACCTTAAGTAATTAAATTTCTCATTTTTTCTTGGAGTCGCTTTGTCCAAGCCAATTAACGCGTCTAAAAGACGCGTAGTTGTAACAGGTCTAGGGGTTGTATCACCAGTTGGTATCGGTGTGCAACCTGCTTGGTCTAATCTTATCGCCGGCAAGTCTGGCATTACTAGAATCACTAAATTTGATCCTAGCAATTTCTCATCTCAAGTCGCAGGTGAAGTTAAAGATTTCGATGTTTCGCAATACCTTCCTGCCAAGGAAGCGCGCCGCATGGATACCTTCATCCAATACGGCCTTGCGGCTGCGATTGAAGCAGTAAAAGATTCAGGCATTGAAGCGACTGAAGAAAACGCAGAGCGTATCGGCGTATCTATCGGCTCAGGCATTGGTGGACTTGGTCTAATTGAACAAACCAACGATACTTTTGATGAAGGTGGCCCACGTAAAGTGTCTCCATTCTTTATTCCTGGCACGATTATCAATATGATTTCTGGCAATCTATCTATTATGTTTGGCTTTAAGGGCCCTAACGTATCGATAGTCACTGCATGTACTACCGGCACACACTCCATTGGCGATGCAGCACGTATGATTGAATACGGTGATGCTGACGTCATGGTCGCAGGCGGTGCGGAAGCTGCTATTACTGAGCTTTCAGTTGCTGGCTTTGCCTCAGCGCGTGCTTTATCAAGCCGCAATGATGATCCGGCGACTGCAAGTCGCCCTTGGGATAAAGACCGTGATGGCTTTGTGATTGGCGAGGGTGCTGGCGTAATGGTCCTTGAAGAGTATGAGTCAGCTAAAAAACGTGGTGCTAAAATCTATGCTGAGCTAATCGGCTATGGCATGAGTGCTGACGCATATCACATGACAGCACCAAACATGGACGGCCCACGCCGCTCAATGCGCAATGCAATGAACAATGCCGGAGTAAATCCTGACCAAGTTCAATTTGTGAATGCGCACGGCACATCAACACCACTAGGTGACGCAAACGAAACCAATGCAATTAAAGCGGCGTTTGGTGACCATGCAAAGAATATCGTTGTGAACTCAACCAAGTCCATGACAGGTCACTTGTTAGGGGGTGCGGGTGGTTTAGAATCAGTATTTACAGTGCTATCTATTTACAACCAAATCTCACCACCAACCATCAACATCTTTAATCAAGATCCAGAATGTGATTTGGATTTCTGTGCAAATACCGCACGTGATATGAAGATTGATGTAGCACTCAAAAATAACTTTGGTTTTGGCGGCACTAACGGAAGTCTTGTATTTAAAAAAATATAGGTTCTTGCAAATGAGTTTA
>RFOR01000076.1 GCA_009926525.1 Methylophilaceae bacterium | reverse complement strand
TGGGCGATTCGCCTGTTGTGCCGACGATCACAATGCCATCTGTGCCTGCATCGATATGAAACTCAATGAGTTGATGTAATGATGGTATATCAAGACTACCGTCTTCGTGCATGGGGGTGACGATAGCGACAAAACTGCCTTGCAGCATGATTAAACCTGACAAATTAATAAAATCGCTTCATTTTAACTGAAACTAGGCAAACTAGAATACGTTTTATTCATCATATTGATGGAATTATTCGCTTAATCATCAGTCCTTATAACCTTATAAGTAAATGCGATTTGGGAACGGGGGTTTTGGCTTTATGATAGAGCTCTTAAATAAGGCTGATATTGTAATGCCTTGATCGGTGCGCCTCTAAACGAAGGCGCATAAACGCTGTATAATTGCTCATTTTTCACCCACATCTTAAATTTTAAGCTGAGGCTATGGTACAAAATTATATTCTGTTGTTCATTGGCGCTGCCCTTGTGAATAACATTGTCTTGGTCAAAATCTTAGGTCTATGTCCGTTTATGGGCGTGTCTAAAAAGCTTGAAGCTTCTGTCGCAATGGCGATGGCGACTGCTTTCGTATTGACGATAGGCTCAGGCACTAGCTACTTTATTAGCGAGTATTTGCTTGGTACAGATTTGTTTTATTTGCGCACGGTTTCATTCATTGTGGTGATTGCTGGCGTGGTGCAATTTACCGAGATGTGGATGGAAAAAAACTCACCAGTGCTTTATCAAGTGCTTGGTATCTATTTACCATTGATTACCACTAACTGCGCAGTGCTCGGCATTCCTTTACTCAATGTGCAGCACAAACATAATTTGTTCGAATCCTTGGTGTTTGGCTTTGGCGGTGCAGTTGGCTTTTCATTGGTCCTTATTTTGTTTGCTTCCATGCGTGAGCGTTTAGAGGCTGCTGATGTGCCGGGAATATTCCAAGGTGCTGCGATTGCCATGGTCACGGGGGGCTTGATGAGTCTTGCCTTTATGGGGTTTGCGGGGTTAGTGCGTTAATGTTGACGGCTGTATATGTGATGTTAGGCTTAGCCTTGTTGCTTGGTATTTTGCTAGGCTACTCAGCGCTTAAATTTAAAGTCGATGGCGATCCATTGGTTGCACGTATTGATGCGATTTTGCCTCAAACACAATGTGGTCAATGTGGATTCCCTGGATGTAAGCCTTATGCAACTGCGATTGCGGCGGGCGAGGCCGATATTAACCAATGTCCACCCGGTGGTGATGCTGGCGCACGCGCTTTGGCTGACTTGATGGGGGTGGAATATAAACCGCTCAATGCAGAACACGGCGTGCCTAAACCAAAATCAGTCGCGCTGATTGATGAAAATACCTGCATTGGTTGCACGCTTTGTATTCAAGCTTGTCCTGTCGATGCTATTTTGGGTGCGGCAAAACATATGCATACTGTTATTGCTTCAGAGTGCACTGGTTGCGAGCTTTGCCTTGCGCCTTGTCCGGTAGATTGCATCACCATGGAGCCGATTGCGGAGTCGCCAGATAATTGGAAATGGCGTTACCCAGTTTTTGAGATTAAACCTGCTGGCCCAGCTGGCAATATACAAGCTGGCATGAGTCATTAATATATGAGTGCATTAATTAACATTTTTAAGCAAAGTCTTGGTCTGGGTTCCATCGCGGTGACTGGCGGCGTGCATCCGCCTGAGCACAAGCAAGAATCAACTTCACGGGCGATTAGCCACTTACCACTGCCGAAACGCTTGGTATTACCTTTACGTCAACACGTGGGGAACCTGCCTAAAGTGTTGGTGGCGGTTGGTGATCAGGTGCTTAAAGGACAATTACTCGCCGAAGCTGAAGGCAATATTTCCGCTGCTATTCACGCACCTACTTCTGGCACGATCGCCGCGATTGAAGATGCGCTCATTCCGCACCCATCCGGTCTGCCAGATCGCTGTATTACTATTGATGTCGATGGTAAAGATGAGTGGGTTGCCCATACGCCAAGGGATTGGCGCAACGAAGATAAATTGAAAACGCTTGAAAGCCTACGTAACTCTGGCATTGTGGGTCTTGGCGGCGCAGCTTTCCCAACACAAGTGAAATTGCGTACCAATTCTAAATCGCATGTCGATACTTTGGTGATTAACGCTGCGGAATGTGAGCCCTATATTACTTGTGATGACATGTTGATGCGTGAACGTGCCGAACAAATATTGAAAGGCGTGGAAATCGCCCAGCATCTTTTGGGCGCAAAGCAGTGTTTGATTGGCATTGAAGATAATAAGCCGGAAGCGGCTGAAGCGATGCGCTTAGCTTGCGCAAATAGTCCTTTGGCTACATCAGTGACCTTGAAAGTGATGGTCGTTCCCACCCAATATCCAAGCGGCGATGCACGTCAATTGATTCGATTGCTCACAGGCATTGAAGTGCCTGCAGATAAGCGTTCAACGGATGTTGGTTTGCAATGCTTTAATGTGGCCACAGTATTAGCCTTGCATCGCTACTTTGATTTTGGCGAGCCAGCTTTATCTCGTATTGTGACGATGACAGGCAACGTAAAAGCCCCAGCCAATTTTGAAGTCTTGTTTGGCACGCCAGTGACTGATTTAGTCAAAGCGGGTGGCGGTGCTTTGGATGATACGGATGATTACATTATGGGCGGTCCTATGATGGGCTTCAGCCTACCATCTGTGGATGTGCCGATTACTAAAGCAGCCAACTGCATTATTGCGAGCGCCCCTAATTTGTTTGCACCAGCACCACCTGCTATGCCTTGCATACGCTGTGCGCGTTGTGCTGATGTTTGTCCTGTTAGTTTGCAGCCACAAGAGCTTTATTGGTTTGCCAAATCGAGCAATTTAGAAAAAGCTCGTGATTACAATTTGTTTGATTGTATTGAGTGTGGATGTTGCACTTATGCTTGCCCAAGCAATATTCCTTTGGTGCAATATTACCGTTTTGCTAAGAGCGAAATTATCGCCCAAGACAGAGCAAAAGAGGCCGCTGATTTGGCGCGTGAACGTAACGAATTCCGTTTGATGCGTATTGAGCGTGAAAAACAAGAGCGCGCAGAAAAACACGCGCAAAAAGCTGCTGGCGCTAAGGCTGAAGTCGCTAGGACTGAAGTGGAACTGGCAACTAAAGCGCCTGATGATGCAGCGATGGCCGCTAAAAAAGCTGCCATTGCCGCTGCAATTGAGCGTGCAAAAGCACAAAAGGCCGCCGCTGCACCTCAGAATGTCCTTGATGCAAAACCTGTGGTGCAAGCTGAAATTGCCGAGATTGATGCAAGACGCGAAGCCGCAAAGCTAGCAGTAAGTGGGCAAAAAACAAGCGAACAAGCAGCTGATAACATTGCCAGCATACAGGATGAAAAATGAGTCGATCTCCTTACTTAAGTAGTGCGCCTAGCGTGA
>RFOR01000075.1 GCA_009926525.1 Methylophilaceae bacterium | reverse complement strand
CAAGGCTCTAAAAAACCAGAGCGTTTCGACATTTTGTGCAAAAGCACATCCTACTGAAGCGAGTAAAAAGATACCCAGTCCCCATTTAATGGTCGGAATACGACCAATCGAATCTGAAATTGCGCCATGCCATAAGGTCATGATGGCGTAAGGCAGTAAATAAAAGGTCAAGCTTTGTTGAAGTGCCACGGGCTGTGCAAGCAAATCGGCTTCTAGCGCAGGAAATGCGGGTAAATAAGTATCAATGGCAAACGGTGCAAGCGCGGCAAGGCTTGCGAGCAAAACAGATAAAAATAGTGGGGAGTGTTTAGTCATTGTATTCAGTGAAGTCAACTTTAATAAAAACGCGCCAGTGAATATTCAAAGGCGCGTTCATTTAACCACAAATTGCAAGCCGATAGGTTATGGCAATGCGTGGAACTCTTTTACTCGATCATTTAACTCGCCAGCGATGATCGCTTTTGAGTTTTTATCATTTCGGAAAATAATCGGCTGCGATGCAATCACTGGGTTGCGTGAATCCTCAATCGCTTTCGTAATCACATGATGATTTGGCGACAAGCTACATACAGGATCAGCACCTTCTGCATCGCCAGTCAGCATAAAAGCTTGGCAACGACAGCCTGCTAAGTCTTTTTCTTTCTCGGCACAGCTTCGGCAAGGCTCTTTCATCCAGCTATCGCCACGGTATTTATTAAAAGCTGGGGAGTCGTTCCACACCCAATCTAAGCCTTTATCCTTTACATTCGGGAATTCGATGTTCGGCAATACTCGCGCTGAATGGCATGGCAAGACATCCCCATTGGCAGTCACAATCATAAACACTTCGCCCCAACCGTTCATACATTTCTTAGGACGATCTGAGAAATAATCAGGCACTACGAAGAAAACTTTCATCTTGCTGCCCTGCTTCTCACGGAACTCATTGGTGATGCGCTCGGCTTCATCAATTTGCTCTTTGGTTGGCATGAGTTGGCTACGGTTGACTAAGGACCAACCGTAATATTGGGTATTCGCAAGCTCGATGTAATCCGCACCTAGCGCTTCTGCCATCTCTAAAATTTGGCGCATGTGACCAATGTTGTAGCGATGAATCACTACGTTAAGCACCATTGGGTAGCCATGATTTTTAATCATCGCTGCCACTTTTTTCTTGAGCTCAAACGTCTTGGTATTAGTAATGAAGTTGTTAATCTCTTCAGTAATGTCATGCATAGACAATTGAATGTGATCTAAGCCACCGTCTTTAAACGCTTGAATGCGTTTTTCAGTAAGACCAACCCCTGAAGTAATCAAGTTACTGTAATAGCCAAGCTTTTTGGCTTCAATGACAATATCTTCAATATCATCTCGAAGCAAAGGTTCGCCACCAGAAATTCCGAGTTGCAGAGCACCTAAACGACGTGCATCGCGTAAGGCTTGAATCCATTGCTCAGTGGTTAGCTCATTTTGCGTGTGTTTATCGTAATCGGTTGGGTTATAGCAAAACGCACAATGGAGCGGACATCGATAAGTCACCTCCGCTAACAACCAAAGTGGTTGAGTGTGGGTAACATTAGCGGCAACACCATTGTTTTGCGATTGAATCTCTTTTTGTACAACTGATTGACCTAGTGATGCTTGTGTCATTTTGTTACTCCTAAACTGGCTAATCTTAGTTGATTTGGCGTAACCAAGCTTTTTCAATGGCTAATTCCAACATGCCGACGACGTCTTGATCCAAATCAGGCGCGTCAGGGAATTTAGTCTGTAATTCAGTGATGATATTGGTGACCGAGCGCTTACCATCCACAAGATTAAGCACTTCGCCAGCGCCGCCATTGAGTTTTACCATGCCCTCTGGAAACAAAATCACGTAGCAGTTTTGTGCCTCTTCCCACTGAAAACGGTGGTGCAATGCGATTGCGAATATATCGGTGTGTTGAATGCTCATCATAGTCTCAATTAATAAACCGGTTGGCGTAAGTAAGGCACACCATCCGTTGTCACATCGGTTGAAGCAAGCATAATTGAGTCGGCCATGACCCAAAGTACATTAAGCTTGAACTGCAAAATTTCTAATGCACGCTCTTGCATCTCACGGCTCTTGCCAAAGTACTCAAGCGTCACTGACAGACCTTGCTCAACATCGCGACGCGCTTCTGTCAGACGTTTTTTAAAGTAGCTCAAGCCATCCTCTTTAATCCAAGGGTACATCGTTGGCCATGAGCTAATGCGCTGTTGGTGAATATGCGGGGCAAATAATTCAGTGAGTGATGAACATACTGACTCCTGCCATGGGCGTTGACGCGCAAAGTTAATGTAGGCATCTACCGCAAATTTGACACCTGGACTCACTAATTTAAGTGAGGTCACTTGCTCACGCGTGAGACCAACCGCCTCACCTAATTGAATCCAAGCTTCAATACCGCCCACTTGTCCATCAACACCATCATGATCCGTAATTCGTACAATCCATTCCTTACGTACTTCTTTATCTGGACAGTTCGAAAGAATCGCAGCGTCTTTAAGTGGAATACCGATTTGATAATAAAAACGGTTAGCAACCCAAGACTGAAGCTGTTCTTTACTTAATTTTCCCTCATACATTGCTACATGTATTGGGTGATAAATATGGTAACCCTGACCTTTGGTACGAAGTTTTTCTTCGAATTCTTCTCGTGACCAAGCTTGTTTGTTATCCATGGCTGCATTCATATTGATCTCCTAAAGAATAATGTCCATGCCGTCATAAGCGACTTCAATACCATGTCTAGTAAGCTCTGCACGTTCTGCGGAATCTTCTCTTAAAATTGGATTGGTATTGTTGATATGAATAAGCACTTTTCTTGACGCATCAAATTCATTGAGCTTTTCTATCATGCCACCTTCGCCAGATTGTGGATTATGGCCAATGCTACGCGCTGTTTTGGTCATCAAACCCATATCAATCATTTCGGTGTTCGTCCAGAAAGTACCGTCCACCATAATGCAGTCTGCTTGACTCATTAGTGATGGCAAATGGGGTTCAATTTCACCAAGACCTGGAGAGTACCAGCATTTTTTTCCTGTACTGATTTCTTCGATTAATACACCAATGGTGTCACCAGGGTGCGGGTCATTACGATGCGGGGAATACGGAGGCGCTGCACTCTTGAGCGCAACTGCTGTGAAACGAAGGTTGTTTGCGCCCGCCACTTCAAATGATGAAGTACCATCAGTCGCCACTTCATGATGATTGATACCACAGTAGTGACCGAGAATATTGAGCAGTGGATTACCAGTAGTTAAATCTTGATAAACCATATCAGTACAGTAAATTTCACGCTTAACTTGGCCTTCACGCAACATCAACAAACCTGTTGTGTGATCAATCTGCGCATCTATTAATACTATACCAACGATTCCGTT
>RFOR01000074.1 GCA_009926525.1 Methylophilaceae bacterium | reverse complement strand
TCGCGCTCATGTCTATCTTCAATCTTGAGCATTTGTGGGCCAAACACCGCCCAGCGGCCGGTTTCTTCCCATAGCTCTTTTGGTTGTACCGCAGGCATCAAAAGCTCAAGCGCACCAGCTTTATTCATCTCATCACGTACCACAGCTTCCACCTTGCGCAACACGCGCAAACCTAGCGGCATCCAAGTGTAAAGGCCGGAGCCCAAACGCTTGATAAAGCCAGCACGTAACATTAAGCGATGGCTAGCCAGCTCCGCTTCTTGTGGGGCTTCTTTTTGGGTGGCGATAAAAAACTGTGAGGCGCGCATAAAAATCTTTTCAAAAATTGATTAAATTGAGAGGGCGAATTTTATAGGGAAATAGCCTGCAAGTCAGCCTATTTCATGCCCTGTATGGTGTCTCTCGCCAAACACAAATCTGCCCAAGCTTTAGATTTGTCTTGAGTGTGTTCTAGCAAGTGAGATGGTGCATAGCTAGCAATGACAGAGATCCCTTGATATTTATGCACTGTGCCACGCAAGATATCGAGCGAATCATTCGAGCTCAGCAAACGTTGGGCGACTTTCTCACCAAAAGCGACAATCAGTTTCGGCTGAATAAGCGCGATTTGGCGTCTGAAATACTCAGGTTCAGATAGCTGTGTGAGGTAAACATTTTTGCCACGATAAAGCTGTATGGCGATGAGCATTTTATCGAGCAATACGCCAGCATCACCATCGAAAGTCACATCGCCCACAAACACCCAGTCGGCATTTTGGTCGCCAGCACCCGTGACATATTGTTTAAGTTCTGCCCAGTCCATATTGGCTATATCGGGTAAAGCAGTTGCTTCAATTTCAGAGACTTCAGCTTCTAATTCTTGAGTTACTAATGCTTGTGTTGGCTCTTCTTTTATTTCAGCGATCACTTCAACAACTGGTTCTATTTCTTGCGCAACAGGCGCCTCACTGGGAGCCCTTTCCTGCTTGGCTTGCCGCGTTATTTCTACGGTCGAATTTAAGCGCCAAACAGGTAACAATTCCAACTCACGCAACATATCTTCCCGGGTCAAACTCATAGCGCGACTCCCATTAATAATGCATTCTCTCGACCATTGTGCGCTGGGTAGTAGCCAGGGCGAACGCCCATTTCGTTAAAGCCTATGCTTTCATAAAGCGTAATGGCCGAAACATTGGATGGGCGCACTTCTAAAAACATATTGAGCCCACCTTTTTCACGGCTGATTTGCATCGTATGGTTTAGCAAATAGCGTCCCCAGCCTTTGCCTTTCCAAGCAAGGGCAACACTAATATTGAGCAGGTGCGCTTCATCGAGCACCATCATCAAAATGGCATATCCAACTAATACTCGATCAATCTCCAGCACCAGACAAATATGCCCCGAGTTAATGGAGTCTTTGAAATTACCCGCCGTCCAAGGGAATGGGAAATTCACGGTTTCGATTTGGATAACAGCGTTCAAATCGTCAATCTGCATCTCCCGAAATCTGACATTCGGCTGATTTAACTGAGCGTTCATGTTAGCGGTTTACCCGTTCGCTCATTTTAAGCGCGACTTTGTTGCGGATATAAATCGGTGCGGCTTCATGGGCTGGTCTTGCCAAGCCAGCTTCAAAAGTGGGCAAAGCGAGTTCAGCAATGGAGGTAGCAGTTGGATGTGAGCTATGGTCAGGCTTGGGCATTTCGCGCAAATGCTCGCCATACAAAGCTTGCAATACCTCGGGATAAACTAGCCAACCCGTTCCAACACCCACCCAATCATTGCCAGTTACTTTGGGTGCTTCTTCAGGTTTATATAATGCTGGGGCACTCTTCTCAACCCACGCATTTTTTTGCCGCTCATAAACCGCATGGTAAATTTCCCCCATACGTGCATCGAGGCAGGCGATGACTTTATCTG
The DNA here is from genome assembly GCA_009926525.1 of Methylophilaceae bacterium. GTDB lineage: Bacteria > Pseudomonadota > Gammaproteobacteria > Burkholderiales > Methylophilaceae > Methylopumilus_A. The sequence continues at coordinate 1,538 of RFOR01000074.1, read as the reverse complement.
CCACGCTTTGCTGTGCCAAGGCCAGCAATGTGCTCACCGCGACTACGGGCAAGTTAGCACCGAAAGCCAAGCCTTGTGACACACCGCAAGCAATACGCAAACCAGTAAATGAGCCCGGGCCAGCACCAAAAGCGATACCATCGAGCGCTTTTAAATCGATATTCGCTTCATCAAGTAATTCACGTAATGTGGGCAAAATCTGCTGTGAGTGCGTTTGCCCTGCATGAATATCACGCGGCAACACACGGCCATCTAGCCACAAGGCTAATGACAAAAATTCAGTGGAAGTGTCGATGGCGAGAATTTGCATAAGGCTTTACATAAGAACGTTAAAGGTTAATCAGACTCTATTTTGCCATAACCCAAGCGGGTGCGATTGGCTTTGATTTCGCCACGCTGACTTTTGCTCGCGAGCCGTCTTTTTTGCGAACCTAGCGTTGGCCTTGTTGGTCTTCTAATTTCGGGCGCTTTTGCCACACTGTTCACCAGCGCATGAAGCCGCTCAATAGCGTCTTGTTTGTTGAGTTCTTGGCTACGGTGCTGTTGCGCTTTAATAATCAACACACCTTCCGTTGTAATACGAGAATCGCGAAGTGCCATGAGGCGCAATTGATGCGGTAAAGAAAGTGATGAGCTGCGAATATCAAAGCGCAAATGAATTGCACTAGAAACCTTATTCACATTCTGCCCACCCGCACCCTGCGAGCGCATCGCGGTTAGCACGTATTCACTTTCTGAGATGATAATAGGACTTGGTTTCATTGAGAGATTTTAGCTCAAACCTTTTAGCTAAAACCAAAGCAGACTGATAAACTTGACCACATGCATCCCGAAGACCTCAAAAAACTTGTCAGCATGGAAATGCCTTTTGGCAAACACAAAGGTCGCATTATCGCCGACTTACCGGGCAACTATCTCAATTGGTTTGCTCGCGAGGGCTTTCCACCTGGAGAGATTGGTCGATTGTTACAACTTATGCAAGAGATCGACCACAACGGCTTATCAGACTTGCTTAAGCCTCTTCGTCAGCGTTCTTAATGTTTTCGAAAAAGACCTGCACATCTGCCAAAAATCGGGTGCGTTTAAATGGTGGCAAGCTCTGCCAAATGCGGCGTCCATAAGGCTTAGAAATCAAACGTGGGTCGCAAATCATGAGCACACCGCTATCGGCTTCATCACGAATTAATCGCCCTGCACCCTGCTTGAGCGTAATCACCGCATAGGGCAATTGATATTCCATAAAGGCATTCTTGCCTTCTTCATTCATTTTATCGATACGGGCAGCCAGCACAGGATCATCAGGAGGGGCAAATGGGAGTTTATCGATAATCACGCAAGACAATGCCTCCCCGCGAACGTCCACTCCTTCCCAAAAACTTTGGCTCCCCACCAGCACAGCATTGCCGCGTTTGCGGAATCGTTCTAGCAGTTCGCTTCGTGAGCTTTCGCCCTGCATCATCAACGGATATTCAATGCCATTTTGTTCAAATGCTTCTTTGAATAAAGCATGAATTTCACGCATGGCTCTTAATGATGTG
>RFOR01000073.1 GCA_009926525.1 Methylophilaceae bacterium | reverse complement strand
CAGTTGGCACAGTTGAATCGCGGTAGAACGCTGCTTCTTGGTGTGGATTTTCGCCGTAGCGCAAGTCCATTACTTTAGTAAGTTGAGTTGAATACTTGTCTGGGAACGCTTGTTTCTCGCCAGTCGCAGTGAGGCTGGTGAGATAGTTGCTAATTGCACCATCGTATTCAGCAGTGTGTGAGAAGGCCTTTTTCGCCAACATAATGCGTGTTTCAGCACCAACCGCGCCTTTGGTAGAAGTCATTTCGCGTGCAATCAAAGCGTAATCTGCTGGGTCAGTCACAATCGCAACATGATGATAGTTTTTTGCCGCGGCGCGCACCATGGTTGGGCCACCGATGTCGATGTTTTCAATTGCATCCTCCAAACTGCAATTCGGTTGAGCAATCGTTTCGCGGAAAGGATAAAGGTTCACTACCACCATGTCGATGTTAGGAATATTGGCCTCTTGCATGGCAGCCACATGCTCAGGCAAGTCGCGACGACCTAAAATGCCCGCGTGTACTTTAGGATGCAAAGTTTTCACACGGCCATCCAACATTTCTGGGAAGCCTGTGTAATCGCTAACCTCTAATACTGGAATATTGTTCTCGCGGAATAATTTTGCGGTACCGCCGGTAGATAAAATTTCTACGCCAAAGCTTTGCAAGTTTTTTGCAAATTCAAGAATGCCTTGTTTGTCTGAAACGCTAATAAGTGCTCTTGTAATGACTGCCATGATGATAGATTTCGATAAAAATGATTGGAATTAAAAAGGGGGCGAATAAGTTTTTTGCGTTTATTCGATGTTGTATTGCTGTAATTTTTTTCTAAGAGTGTTGCGGTTGAGACCCAAGATTTCAGCGGCTTTGCTTTGATTGCCGCCAGCACGCTTCATGATGTGCGCAATCATTGGTTTTTCAATACAAGCAAGCACCATGTCATAAACTGCATGCGGTGGCTGACCGTCTAAATCTTTGAAATATTCGTTGAGCGCACGTTCTACGCTCATTGCTAGTTCGCCTTGTGAGCTCATGCTGCAAGCACCCCGTGATTAGCATCCGCGTCATCGGTGGCATATTGAATGCGTGTATCTTGTGTCTGCAGATGGTTAAAGAAATCATTAATTGATGCTAATTGCTCATCAATTGTTTGCAATTGATTCATGGCATGACGGAAGTTAGCGGAGTCTTTTAAGCCTTTGGTATACCAAGAGATATGCTTACGGGCTACGCGCATGCCAGTTAAGTCGCCATAAAACTCATATAAATCGTGAAGATGCCCGAGCATCACGCTACGAATTTCCTCTACCTCTGGCGCAGGCATGTGCTCACCAGTGGCTAAGTAATGTTCAATTTCGCGGAAAATCCAAGGGCGACCTTGTGCCGCGCGACCAATCATCACGCCGTCTGCGCCTGTGTACTCAAGCACGAACTTCGCTTTTTCAGGTGTGGTGATGTCGCCATTGGCAATAAGTGGAATTTTAATGGCCTGTTTTACTTCGGCGATGGTGTCGTACTCCGCATCGCCCATGTAAGCACAGGCGCGGGTGCGGCCATGCATGGCTAAGGCTTGAATACCTATGTCTTCCGCCATTTTGGCTACTGCAACCGCATTGCGATTTTGTTTGTCCCAGCCTGTGCGAATTTTAAGCGTGACTGGCACATCAACCGCAGCGACCACGGCTTTAAGAATTTGTGAAACAAGCGGTTCGTCTTTTAATAGCGCAGAACCTGCCATCACGTTACAGATTTTCTTTGCTGGACAACCCATGTTGATGTCGATGACTTGTGCGCCATGATCTACGTTGTATCTTGCAGCATCAGCCAACATTTTTGGGTCGGCACCTGCGATTTGCACTGAGATTGGTTCTACTTCGCCTTCGTGATTGGCGCGTCTTAAGGTTTTTTCACTGCCGTATAGAAGTGAGTTTGAAGTCACCATTTCAGAAACAGCAAAACCCGCGCCTAGCTTTTTACAAAGCATGCGAAAAGGCCTGTCAGTCACACCCGCCATAGGGGCAACGAATAGGTTATTACGCAGTTTGTATGGACCGATTTGCACGAGTGATTTTAAACCTTGCGAGAAAGCTACCTATTTTATACGCAAATCGTGCTTCTTAAAACCAAAATTTGCTTATTTTTTGAACAGCTTAGCGGATTTTTCCTTGATAGCTTATTTTGAGAGTTCTGACCAAGCGTAAGCTAATCCAGTTATCTTGGCTTTTATCTCCGTCATTGCCTGGGTGACCAAGTCTGCATCACCCTTCATTCCTAGTTCTATCGTGCGGCGCTGATCTAAACGCGGCAGGCTAAATAACTTGAGCGTTGGATATTTTTCCGTTAACTCATTCATCAAATCTAATAAATTACTTTCGCCTGCATCCATCACCAAAATAGAGGATTCACTGATGATAATTTGGTTAAAAAGATGTTGGTAGTGCGTATCAAGCACCCATTCCATCATTGGGTGAGACATTTGTGGAAAGCCGGGCATAAAATAATGCTGTTTTACGCTAAAGCCCGCAATACGATTGACTGGATTTGGAATTAAATTAGCACCTTTTGGAAAGTCTGCCATTAATACGCGTTTCGGATAAGCGGCTTCACCAAATTGCGCTTCAATTTCAGCAACTGCGCCAATATGACGTTCAATCGGGACGTTAAGCGCTTCAGCCGCTGCCTGTCTGGTAAAGTCATCAGGCGTGGCACCTATGCCACCGAATGAAAACACAAGATCGTTGGTCGCTAGGCTGCGCTTGAAGGAACTCACCAAGCGTGCGGGAACATCTCCAAGATATTCCGCCCAGCTTAATTGCAAGCCGCGAGCTTTCAGAATTTCAATGGCTTTGCTTAAATGCGCGTCTTGGCGTTTGCCTGAAAGAATCTCATCACCGATCACATAAATGCCAATGTTTGGAATGTCTTTTGTCATGATTAATGGGCTGCCTCCCAATTACTCCCCATGCCAACTTCAGCAAGCAAAGGCACATCAAGTTTGGCCACATTTTGCATGAGTTGCGGCAACATTGTTTTGACTAAATCCAGCTCCGCTTGAGGTACTTCAAGCACCAATTCATCGTGAACTTGCATAATAAGTTTTGTGTTTAGTTGTTGTGCGGCAATCCAATTTTGCACGGCAATCATGGCAAGTTTAATCAGGTCAGCCGCCGTGCCTTGCATAGGCGCATTAATGGCGGCGCGTTCAGCAGCTGCGCGTCGCATGCCGTTGCTGCTGTTGATTTCGGGCACCCATAAGCGTCTGCCAAAGTAGGTTTCTACATAGCCTTTTTGTTTGGCGACTTCGCGGGTGTCTTGCATGTAAGCTCTTACGCCAGGATAGCGTGCAAAATATCGCTCGATATAGCTTTGAGCGGCACTACGCTCAATGTTGAGATTTTGTGCCAAACCAAATGCACCCATGCCATAAATCAAACCAAAGTTAATGACTTTGGCATAGCGACGTT
>RFOR01000072.1 GCA_009926525.1 Methylophilaceae bacterium | reverse complement strand
GCGATACGTCGCACATAGACGGTGGTAGCCATCAGCGATGATGAGCTTGCTATTAGTTTGGTCTCTCACCAGCAGTAAGGGGGAGAGTAGTTCACCGGATTTAATTTTTTTGATATCGCGTCTGACATGCAGATTACTCACACCGAGTAGAGATGTGTTTGATGCTCGGAAGATATCTTTAGCTTTGAACTCAACAAGCGGAGCGTCTTTGAGTTTTGTAACAAAGGCCGCTGAGGATTTCTCATCGTATATGAGGCTTAAATAAGAAGCCGCTGAAGGGTAGTCGTGGTCTTGTGGTTTATTGAACCAGTGAATTTCTACTTTATCATTTTTCGCCATTTAGATAACTCCTAATAATTAGTCGATCTAACAATGTTTTTTGAAATTTTGACGATGAGATCCCTAGCACTATTGATGCATCCATCACCAATATCGCTAGTCAAACATGATTTTGTGAACTTTTGATGACAGCGTGTTGACGTGTTGTCTACCTATCATCTGATGAAGCATAGAATTGCAGATCAAGACCTAGTTTAACGATGGCCCTCTTTTGCCATGTTGATAGAGTATTTGGGAATTTCGACCACTAAATCAGTGCTGCCAACAATCGCTTGGCATGATAAACGTGAGTTCGGCTCTAAGCCCCATGCTTTATCAAGCAAATCTTCCTCTTTGTCCTCAGCTGGATTGAGCGTTTTGTAACCTTCACGCACAATGACGTGGCAGGTGGTACATGCACAAACTTTGTCACAGGCATGGTCAATATCAATATCTTGTTTAAGCAAGCTATCGCAAATAGACATTCCCGCTTGCGCTTCAAAGGCTGCACCTTCTGGGCAAAGTTCTTCATGAGGCAATACGATGATTTGTGGCATGTTGTTTAGTCTTTTTTAAATTTCTAATTTGTTTAAGTCTTGCCCAGCAAACGCTTGTTTGACAGAGGCGTCCATGCGCCTTCCAGCAAAGTTTTCTGTGGCATGGTTAAGCGATTCAACGGCTTGGATAATACTATCTTTGTCCGACCCTTGGCTGGTGGTTATAAGTGCTTGCACCTGCGCTTCAATCGCTGATTTTTCACTTGGGCTTAACAAATTCCCGTCTTGTGCGAGGGCTGCGTTAATTGCTTCAATTAAACGCTCCGCATCCACAATGGCTTCTCTTAAAGCGCGTGCTTGCTTGTCTTGCTCAGCTGATCCAAAAGACGATTTCAGCATGTTGGTGATTTCATCCTCAGTTAATCCATAAGATGGTTTCACGACAATATCGGCCACAACGCCGCTTGATTGCTCACGCGCGGTCACCGATAGCAAGCCATCCGCATCTACTTGGAATGTGACGCGTATGCGTGCCGCGCCAGCCGCCATGGGCGGAATACCACGCAATTCAAACTTGGCAAGTGAACGACAATCCGAAACCAATTCACGTTCGCCTTGAACCACATGAATACTCATTGCAGTTTGGCCGTCTTTGAATGTGGTGAAATCTTGCGCACGCGCCACTGGTAACGTGGCATTGCGAGGAATGACACGCTCCACTAAGCCGCCCATGGTTTCTAAGCCGAGGGATAGCGGAATTACGTCAAGCAACAATAAATCATCATCGCTACGATTGCCCGCCAATACGTTGGCTTGAATCGCCGCCCCAAGGGCTACGACTTTGTCGGGGTCTAAGTTAGTGAGTGGCTCTTGTTTAAAAAACTCAGCCACGGCCTGCCGAATTTGCGGCATGCGCGTTGCGCCACCCACCATCACCACGCCTTTGATTTCTTCAATGCTTAAGCCAGCATCACGCAAAGCTTTGCGGGTTGGGTTGAGAGTTTTGGTGACTAGCGTTTGTGTCAGCTCGACTAACTTTTCGGCAGTAAGCTTAACGTTGATGAGCTTGTCTGTGCTCAGCACGCTGGTGATTTGCGCCTCAGCATTTTCACTCAGCCACTCTTTCACTTCACGGGCTTTCGTGAGCAATAGTCTTGTGTCTTCTTGGCTGAGGGGTGGCAAGCCTGCTTCAGACAATATCCAGCAGAAAATACGGTGGTCGAAATCATCGCCGCCCAGGGCTGAATCACCATTGGTTGCCAGCACTTCAAAAATGCCTTTGGATAAGCGCAAGATAGACACGTCAAAGGTGCCGCCGCCTAAGTCGTAAATCACATAAACGCCTTCAGAGGCGTTATCTAAACCATAAGCCACTGCCGCTGCGGTTGGCTCATTCAGTAAGCGTAAGACGGTTAAACCTGATAAGCGTGCCGCGTCTTTGGTCGCTTGGCGCTGTGCGTCATCAAAATAGGCAGGCACGGTAATCACTGCGCCAGTGAGCTCGCCGCCTAAGGCTTTTTCAGCGCGGGTTTTGAGCGTGCGTAAAATTTCAGCAGAGATTTCAACAGGGCTTTTAATCCCAGCACGGGTTTCAATCTGCACCATGCCAACCCCTGTATCGCGAAACGCATAAGGGATATGTGTCGTGTCGGGAATGTCATTGATACCACGCCCCATAAAGCGCTTCACAGAACTAATCGTATTTTTAGGGTCTGCAGTTTGGGCGGATTGAGCGGCGTGACCAACCCTTACGCTGCCATCTTCTAAATAACGCACCACTGAAGGGAGAAGGGAGTGGCCATGCTCGTCTTGCAAAACAGTGCTCATCCCGCTTTGCACAGTCGCTACCAATGAGTTGGTCGTGCCAAGGTCAATGCCTATCGCCAGCTTATGCTGGTGAGGTGCGGCACTCATGCCTGGTTCTGCGATTTGTAATAAAGCCATCTGGGTTTCGTTATTTCTTGGGATTAATTTTCTAGTTGTTCGATTGCGCGATTGATATCAGCACTAATTTTATCAATAAAGCTCAGCTTTCTGACGCTTTCACTGGCTTCCACGTAAGCTTTTTCTGCAAATTGCCCACTTAAATTTTGTGATAATGATTTTGCCATTTGTTTAATTTCAAGAAGCAATGCGTCTAATGCTGAAACATTCTTTGCGCCATTGGCATCATCAATCGCTTCACGCCATTCCATTTGCAACATTAAAAAGTCCGCAGGCATTGCTGTGTTGCTTTCTTCTAACGTTTCGATGCCGTTGAGTTCAAGCAGGTAGCGTGCTCGAGCTGTGGTATTTTTTAGGGCTTGGTATGCTTCGTTTGCTTGTGTGGCCACTTGCATGGACTGCATGCGTTCATTGGCTGAAGCTGTTACAAAGCGGTCTGGATGCACTTCGGATTGAAGTTTGCGGTAATGCTGATCGAGTAGCGTTAAATCAATTTCAAACTGTGTGGGCAAGCCCAATAATTCAAAATAATTTCTTTGTAATAATTCCATATGGCCAATTAGATAGTAAAGCTTTCACCGCAACCGCACTCATCCTTAACGTTAGGGTTGTTAAATTTAAAGCCTTCGTTTAAGCCTTCTTTGGTGAAATCTAATTCGGTGCCGTCGATGTACACCAAGCTTTTTGGATCAACAATCACCTTAACGCCATGGCTTTCAAAAGCGGTATCTTCAGGCTGCATGTCATCCACAAACTCTAATGTGTAAGCCATGCCAGAACAGCCCGTGGTCTTAACACCTAGGCGTAGGCCGATGCCTTTACCACGGTTCGCTAAGAATTTTTCCACGCGCTG
>RFOR01000071.1 GCA_009926525.1 Methylophilaceae bacterium | reverse complement strand
TTCGTGTAGAAGCGAAGCCAGAGCAAGAGCAATCGTTGTTGATGAGTCTCTTGATGAACTGGGGGCCGATGTTGTTTTTGATTGCTGTATGGGTATTCTTTATGCGTCAAATGCAAGGTGGGGGTAAGGGCGGCGCATTCTCATTTGGTAAGAGTAAAGCGCGTCAATTAGATGAAGCTTCTAACCAAACCACATTTGCTGATGTGGCAGGTTGCGATGAAGCTAAAGAAGAAGTTTCTGAATTGGTTGAGTTCTTACGTGACCCAGGTAAATTTCAAAAACTAGGTGGCCGTATTCCACGTGGTGTATTGATGGTTGGCCCTCCAGGCACGGGTAAAACCTTGCTTGCTAAGGCGATTGCGGGTGAAGCTAAAGTGCCATTCTTCACCATTTCCGGATCTGATTTCGTAGAAATGTTTGTTGGTGTTGGCGCGGCACGTGTTCGTGATATGTTTGAGCAAGCCAAAAAGGCTGCGCCTTGCATTATCTTCATCGATGAAATTGATGCGGTAGGTCGTCATCGTGGCGCCGGCACAGGGGGTGGTAACGATGAGCGCGAACAAACGCTTAACCAAATGCTCGTTGAGATGGATGGTTTTGAGCCTAATTCTGGCGTGATTGTGATTGCGGCGACTAACCGTGCTGACGTATTGGATAAAGCGCTGCTTCGTCCAGGCCGTTTTGATCGTCAAGTGATGGTCGGTTTGCCGGACATTCGTGGTCGCGAACAAATTTTATTGGTTCACATGCGTAAAGTGCCGATTGATGCTGATGTTAAAGCAGACATTCTTGCTCGTGGCACACCTGGGTTTTCTGGTGCTGATTTAGCTAACTTAGTGAATGAAGCCGCGCTCTTTGCAGCCCGTCGTAATAAACGCACAGTAGATATGTCTGATTTTGAAGATGCAAAAGATAAAATCTTCATGGGACCAGAACGCACCTCTATGGTCATGCGTGAAGAAGAGCGTCGTAATACTGCTTATCACGAGTCTGGCCATGCTGTAGTGGCGAAGCTGTTACCTAAAGCTGATCCGGTGCACAAGGTGACGATTATGCCTCGCGGTTGGGCGCTTGGTTTGACATGGCAATTGCCTGAGTTTGACCGCATCAGTAATTATCGCGACAAAATGTTAGAAGAGATTTCGATTTTGTTTGGCGGCCGTATCGCTGAAGAAATTTTCATGCATCAAATGTCAACAGGGGCCTCAAACGACTTCGAGCGGGCCACAAAATTAGCACGTGACATGGTCACGCGTTTCGGTATGTCGGATGCCCTTGGTACCATGGTTTATGCGGGTAATGAACAAGATTCATTCTTCGGCAACATGTCTTCTAAAACCGTCTCTGAAGCAACGCAGCAAAAAGTGGACGCTGAAATTCGCCGCATTTTAGATGAGCAATATGCGATTGCTCGCCAATTGTTAGAGTCAAATCGCGATAAAGTTGAAGCGATGGCTGCCGCGCTGCTTGAATGGGAAACCATCGATGCAGATCAAATTGGCGACATCATGGCAGGCTTGCCGCCTCGCGCGCCTAAGCCTAGCCAAGCGAGCAACAAAGCGGTTAAGAGCGATAGCGGCACAACGGGCAGTCAGCCAACTGCTGCGCCACAGCCCGCTGCTAAAAACTAAAGTCTTCATCATTGTTTCTCAAACATGGTAAGCCATGCAGTGTATTGGGTTAATCATCCAGTGCACTTCATGGCTTAATTAATATGCATTTTTCCTGCGGTAGATTCCAGCTCGATCTTTCTAAGCCACGTGTCATGGGGATTGTGAATGTCACCCCTGATTCATTCTCCGATGGCGGAAAATTCAATACAACAGATAAAGCGTTTGCGCACGCCTTAGAACTGGTTGAGCAAGGTGCAGATATATTAGATATTGGTGGTGAGTCCACTCGTCCTGGCGCCACGCCTGTGCCGCTCGCCGAAGAGCTTGATCGTGTCATTCCTGTGATTAAAGCTTTGGTAAAAGCGGGTGTTCCGCTTTCCATTGATACCTACAAACCAGAAGTGATGCGCGCAGCAATTGATGCGGGTGCCGACATGGTTAATGATGTTTGCGCATTGCAAGGGCATGGTGCGCTCGAGATCGTTGCGGCGAGCCAAGTAGGGGTATGTTTAATGCACATGCAAGGCCGCCCACAAACCATGCAGGTCGACCCGCAATATCAAGACGTGGTTAAAGAGGTGGCTGATTTTTTAGCTGCAAGATTAAAGGCCACAGAGCAAGCTGGGATTGCACGTGAGCGCATTGTTTTAGATCCCGGTTTTGGTTTTGGTAAAAGAACCGAACATAATCTTACTTTGCTTAATCACTTATCAAGTCTACAATCGTTAGGCTTGCCATTGTTGATAGGGCTCTCACGCAAATCGGTGTTGGGGCAAGTGGTCGGCTTAAGTATAGACGAACGCATCCATGCCAGCATTGCTGCCTCAGTGGTTTCGGTGATTAAGGGTGCTAATATTGTGCGTGTGCATGATGTGAAACCGACCGTAGATGCTTTGAAAATTGTTTCTGCTGTCATGAAAAATTAAGAATAAGCCTTATAAAAATAGGCGTTGAAAAGATAAGCATAATGGGTAAAAAATATTTCGGTACAGATGGTATTCGTGGTCGTGTTGGCACTAGCCCAATCACGCCAGAGTTCGTGATGCGTTTAGGCTATGCCGCTGGTCGTGTGCTAGCGAATGCTGACCTGCACTTAGCTAAAGATGCACGCCCAACCGTGTTGATTGGTAAAGACACCCGCATTTCGGGCTATATGCTCGAGTCAGCCCTGCAGGCAGGGCTATGTGCGGCTGGGGTGAATGTTCGGCTCACAGGCCCAATGCCAACGCCCGCTGTGGCTTATTTAACTCGTGCCTTAAGAGCGCAAGCGGGTATTGTGATTTCAGCTTCGCATAATCCATTTGAAGATAACGGCATAAAGTTTTTCTCAAGCTTGGGTACAAAGTTGCCTGATGATATTGAGCATCAAATAGAAGCAGAACTTGATAAGCCGATGGAAGTGATGCCATCTGCTGCCTTGGGTCGCGTTAAGCGGATTGATGATGCCGTAGGTCGTTATGTTGAGTTTTGCAAAAGCACATTCCCGAATGACCTAGATTTGCGTGGCTTAAAGATCGTCCTCGATTGCGCCAATGGCGCCACTTACCATGTTGCGCCCCCAGTGTTTCACGAGCTGGGTGCCGAAGTGATTGCGATTGCCAATCAGCCGAATGGCCTAAACATTAATGCAGATTCTGGCACGACACATCCGCAAACTTTATGCAAAGCGGTGGTTGAGCATCAAGCGGATTTAGGGATTGCGTTTGATGGTGATGGCGACCGCGTGATGATGGTGGACTCAGCTGGCAATCTGCTTGATGGCGACCAACTGCTCTATATCATTGCCCAGCACAGACATCAGCAAGGCATTCTTGGTGGGGGTGTAGTCGGTACCCTCATGACTAACCTTGCTTTAGAGCATTATTTCCAAAAAACGAATATTGCTTTTACTCGTGCAAAAGTAGGCGACAGGCATGTACGTGAGATGCTGGTGAAAAATGATTGGCAACTAGGTGGCGAAAACTCAGGCCACATCCTTTGCTTAGATAAACATACTAGTGGTGATGGCATCATCGCCGCCCTACAAGTATTAGCCGCGCTGAACGTGCAAAATAAAACACTGCTTGAAGTCGGTAAAACTTTGGCTTTATATCCACAAGTGTTAATTAATGTACCTGTAAA
>RFOR01000008.1 GCA_009926525.1 Methylophilaceae bacterium | reverse complement strand
TACGGATACCCATGCCCGCCATCAATTCACGCACCTCTTCAGCGATGAAGAAGAAGTAATTCACGACATGCTCAGGCTGACCTGTAAAGCGTTTACGCAGTTCAGGATCTTGAGTTGCAACGCCAACTGGGCAGGTGTTGAGGTGGCATTTACGCATCATGATGCAGCCTTCAACGACGAGCGGTGCTGTCGCGAAGCCAAATTCATCAGCCCCTAACAACGCGCCAATCAAGACATCGCGACCTGTTTTCATTTGGCCATCAACCTGCAGAATCACGCGGCCACGCAATTGATTGAGCACCAAGGTTTGCTGTGTTTCAGCCAGACCAAGTTCCCAAGGCGTACCTGCATGTTTGATCGATGAAATTGGAGAAGCACCAGTGCCGCCGTCATGACCAGCCACAACGATGTGGTCTGATTTTGCTTTTGCAACACCGGCTGCGACGGTACCAATACCCGTTTCTGAAACCAATTTCACAGAGATATCGGCTTTAGGATTCGCGTTCTTCAAATCGTGAATCAACTGCGCCAAATCTTCAATCGAGTAGATGTCATGATGTGGTGGCGGTGAAATCAAACCAACGCCAGGCACTGAGAAACGTAGCTGCGCAATATAAGGGCTTACCTTATGACCAGGCAACTGACCGCCTTCACCAGGTTTAGCACCTTGTGCCATCTTGATTTGGATTTGGTCAGCGTTAGCTAAGTATTCAGCGGTTACGCCGAAACGGCCAGAAGCAACCTGCTTAATTTTGGAGCGCATTGAGTCGCCAGCTTGAAGCGGAATGTCTCTTTCAATCAAACTTGCACCAATGACTTCTGCCATCGAGCTCGCTTTAGCTACAGGGATGAAGCGTTTTGGATCTTCGCCGCCCTCGCCAGTATTTGATTTACCGCCGATGCGGTTCATTGCAATCGCTAATGTTGCGTGTGCTTCAGTTGAAATAGAACCTAAAGACATCGCGCCCGTTGCAAAGCGCTTAACGATCTCCTTGGCTGATTCAACTTCTTCTAGTGGCACAGGGGCGCCAGCAGATTTAATCTCGAATAAACTACGCAAGGTCATGTGACGACGACTTTGGTCGTTGATCAGTTTGGCATATTCTTTGTATGTGCTTGCTTTACCAGTGCGCGTTGCATGTTGAAGTTTTGCAATCGATTCTGGGGTCCACATGTGCTCTTCACCGCGAATACGGTAAGCATATTCACCACCAGCATCTAGCGCATTTGCAAGCACTGGGTCATTACCAAAAGCGGCTGTATGGAGGTTGAAGCTTTCAGTTGAAACTTCTTCCAAACCAATCCCTTCAATATGGGTGGCTGTGCCAGTGAAGTATTTCTCAATGAATGGGGTATTGAGGCCAATCGCTTCAAAGATTTGCGCGCCACAGTAAGATTGGTAAGTTGAAATACCCATCTTAGACATGACCTTATGCAAGCCCTTGCTGATAGCTTTAATAAAGTTTTTATTCGCTTCGTAAGTATCGCCGCCCACCATGTCCGCAATCGTTTGGAAAGCGAGCCAAGGACAGACAGCCTCAGCACCGTAACCGCCAAGCAATGCGAAGTGATGCACTTCACGTGCAGATCCTGTATCGACCACTAAGCCAGTGCTGGTTCTTAGACCTGCGCGCACCAAGGATTGATGGGTGGCAGAGGTTGCCAACAAAGCTGGGATCGCTAAACGATCTTTGCTGATTGCACGGTCTGAGAGAATCAATAAATTAATGCCATCATGCACTGCTTTGCTAGCTGCAGCACAGAGCGCTTCAATCGCGGCTGCCATGCCTGCTTTGCCTTGTGATACTGGATAGGTGATATCCAATGTCAAAGCACGGTATTGGTTTTGCGTTAACTTATCGATTGATTTAAGTTGTTCTAATTCAGCTAGCGTGAGCACTGGCTGGCTAGCTTCTAGACGCATCGGTGGATTTGTTTCATCGATGCCAAGAAGATTTGGTTTTGGGCCAATGAAGGTCACCAATGACATGACCAACTCTTCACGAATTGGGTCGATTGGCGGATTCGTTACCTGTGCGAACAACTGTTTGAAGTAGTTGTAAATAATTTTTGGTTTGTTCGATAGCACTGACAATGCGCTGTCGTTACCCATGGAACCTGAAGCCTCTTCGCCGTTTGCAATCATTGGTTGCATCACAAACTTGATATCTTCTTGGGTATAGCCGAACGCTTGCTGGGTATCAAGCAAGCTCTCAGCCATGGCTGGTGTGGTTTCAACTTTTGGCAAATCTGCTAATGAATAGCGTGATTTTTCAATCCAAGCTTTGTATGGTTTTGCAGCAGCTAAGCTCTTCTTGATGTCTGCATCGTCAATGATGCGACCTTCTTCAAGATTAATCAGCAACATTTTGCCTGGTTGCAAACGCCATTTCTTGATGATTTTTTCTTCTGGGAAGGTCAACACGCCCATTTCAGATGCCATCATTACATGGTCGTCATCTGTTAATAAATAGCGCGCTGGGCGAAGTCCATTACGGTCTAGCGTTGCACCAATCGTGGTGCCATCTGTAAATGCAACGGCTGCTGGACCATCCCATGGTTCCATCAACGCGGCATGATATTCGTAGAAGGCGCGGCGGTCTGCGTCCATCAACTTGTTTGCACTTTCGTTTGACCAAGCTTCTGGGATTAGCATCATCATCGCGTGTGGCAATGAATAGCCACCAGCAACTAACAACTCAAGTGCATTATCAAATGCGGCAGAGTCAGACTGACCTTCAACGATCAGTGGCCATAGTTTTTCTAAGTCTTCGCCCATCAATGCAGAGCGCATTGATTCATGACGCGCTGCCATCCAGTTGATGTTGCCTTGCACAGTGTTAATTTCACCGTTGTGCGCAATCATACGGAATGGGTGTGCTAAATCCCATTTAGGGAAGGTGTTTGTTGAGAAGCGTTGGTGCACTAAAGCCAATGCTGAGACCATGTCTTCATCTTGCAAGTCTTTGTAATATACCCCTACTTCATTGGCAAGTAACATGCCTTTGTAGATGATGGTTTTTGATGACAAAGATGGGAAATAGAATTCTGCGGAATCTTCTAGTTTTAATGCACGTACTTCATGTTCAATGCGTTTGCGAATGACAAACAATTTACGTTCGAAAGTATTTTGGTCGGCAACGTTCTCACCGCGACCAATGAATACTTGGCGCATCACAGGCTCAACGTCTTTAGCAGCTTGCGCGATATTGCTGTTATCGCGCGGCACATCGCGCCAGCCTAGTAATGTTTGTGCCTCTTCGTGAATGATACGAGCCACAATAGACTCGCACGCTTCACGGCCGTTCTTAGTTTGAGGAAGGAATGCAGTACCGCAAGCATAGCTACCAACTGCAGGAAGGTTAATGCCAAGCTTAGTCGCTTCTTTGCGCATAAACGCATCTGGCATTTGAATCAAAATGCCGGCGCCATCACCTAATTTAGGATCGTAACCAGTTGCACCACGGTGGGTTAAGTTTGCGAGAATTTGCAAACCTTGTTGCACGATTTGATGGCTTTTTTTGCCTTTAATGTGCGCAACAAAACCAAGACCACAAGCATCACGCTCGTTAGATGGACTATATAAACCTTGCTGCTCTGGCATTCCGCTGCCCATTTCCTATCCCTCGTCAGTACTGATAAAAACGGACACCAAATCGAGGGTTTTGGTGTCCGCTAACCCCGTTGTTGCTAGATTTCTTATTAGAAAAAATTAATAAAAATTAGCACACGGGCAAATGTAAATTAGTCCGCATCGTTAGCATGTCGGCCCCATTTATTTAAAATGAAGCGACTTTAGCGACATATTTCGCGGTGAAACCTTGTAATTCTATATACATTAACGCTCTGCTTCAACCTCCATGTACATGTAAGGCTTAGCTTTTGCAGATATTTTGTGACTTATTTTGCAGTTTTCATCTCAACAAAAACTTTTTTGGCCGCTGCAATCGTTGCATCGATGTCTGCGTCAGTGTGAGCCGCAGAGATAAAACCTGCTTCAAACGCTGATGGGGCAAGGTAAAAGCCCTCATCCAGCATGGCATGGAAGAAGTGATTAAAAGCTTCTTTATCGGACTTCATCACCTCATCAAAGCTAGTAGGTACTTTCTCGCTAAAGTAAACGCCAAACATACCACCTACGGATTGTGCACTAAATGCGACGCCCACTTCTTTTGCTGCGTTACTCAATCCCTCCACTAAGCGCTTTGCACTTGCGGTGAGCTTTTCATGGAAGCCCGGCGCTTGAATAAGCTCCAAAGTCTTCATGCCCGCCGCAACCGCCACAGGGTTGCCTGAAAGTGTGCCTGCTTGATACACAGGGCCAACAGGGGCTAGACATTGCATGATGTCTGCGCGACCCCCAAAAGCACCCACTGGCAAACCACCACCAATGATTTTTCCTAGCGTAGTGAGATCTGGCTTAACGCTGTAAAGCGCCTGCGCGCCGCCAAGGGCAACTCGGAAGCCCGTCATCACCTCGTCAAATATCAACACCACACCGTGTTTTGTACATTGTGCACGTAGCGCCTCTAAGAAGCCTTTGTTCGGTGCAATCAAATTCATATTGCCAGCCACTGGCTCAACAATCACACAAGCAATTTCATTGCCAATCTCGTTAAACAGTTTTTCAAAAGCGGCAATGTCGTTGTAGCTGAGAGTGAGCGTATGCGCAGCCACTTCAGGCGGCACACCTGCTGAACTTGGTGTACCAAAAGTGAGCAAGCCAGAACCGGCTTTTACCAGCAGTGCATCAGCATGGCCGTGATAGCAGCCCTCAAACTTCACAATTTTGCTACGACCTGTAAAGCCTCGCGCGACACGAATTGCACTCATGGTGGCTTCTGTGCCTGAACTCACGAGGCGAAGTTGTTCCATACTTGGGACGAGTTTGCTGACCATCTCAGCCATGTCTAACTCACGTGCCGTAGGGGCGCCAAATGAAAGACTATTGATGGCAACTTCTTGCACCGTTTTAATCACTTCTGGATGCGCATGTCCTAAAATCATCGGACCCCAAGATCCAATGTAGTCTGTATATTCTTTGCCATCTTCATCCCACAATTTTGAGCCTAAGCCACGCTTAAAGAATACTGGCGTTCCACCCACAGAGCGAAAAGCACGAACGGGTGAATTCACACCGCCAGGAATAAGTTTTTGTGATTTTTCGAAAAGCTGTTGATTACGTGATGTCATGATGAATATGCCCAATGGCTTAAAAAAATGATGAAAATTGTTGCGCGCAAGGCGCGATTGCTTGGATGTCTCTATTAAATAATTCGCCAATCACAGCCACGGCGTTAGCACCTGCATTGACGACACTGCTTACATTTTCTAGGGTAATGCCGCCAATGGCAACTGACGGCACGCCTAATGTTTTGGCCTGAGTAAATAAATTAAGTTCTGCCCGAGGTGCATTTGGTTTTGTGCTTGAAGGAAAGCATGCACCAAAGGCGACATAGTCCGCTCCAAGCTTGGTTGCCGTTTGGGCGCGAGCAAAATTCCCATAACAGGAAACGCCAAGAATCTTATCTGCGCCGATCAGTGCTTTCGTAGCGGCAATATCGCCATCATCTCCGCCGATATGGACGCCATCTGCATTGAGCGCTAAACAAAGCGAGATATGGTCGTTAATGATGAACGTGACTTGATGTTTGCGACAAATGGCTAATAACGCGCTTGCTTGAAACTTGAGTAAGGCATGAGGCGCGAGTTTATTGCGGTATTGAATGACGCGCGCGCCCCCTAAAATGCTTGCTTCAACCATCTTGCAGAGTTGATCAGTATTGTCTGAGTCGGGCGTAATGGCATACAGGCCATGAATCTTGGCGCTATTGAACATCGTACTTTTGACTATTCTTCCTCGTCGTCGCGTGCCCAGAACATTCGGTCGGGAATATATTGCCCCATGCCAGGACGGAAGCCGCCTTTAAGTGTTTGCCAGGTGAACTCTTGGGCCTCAAGAATAGCCTCTTCCATCGTGAGTCCATGAGCGATGCAAGCTGCAATCGCAGAAGTGAGTGTGCAACCAGAGCCATGGTAGCTGCCTGGTAAACGTTCCCAGTTATAAGCTTTAATGAGGCCGCTTTCACCATACAGTGTGTTCACCACCTCGTGTGAGCGCTCATGCGTGCCCGTGACTAAAACATACTCACAGCCAATGTCTAAAAGACGTTGTGCGCTTTCATCCAACGAAGCGTTCTCTGCCTCATCTGAGTCATCGTTGTAGTAAGCCAATCGACGGGCCTCAATACTATTCGGGGTAATTAATGTGGCTTGCGGAAATAACAAATCAATCATGGCGGCTTGTACTTCATCATTCGCCAATTCATCTCCGCGACCAGATGAAAGAACAGGGTCAATCAACAATGGGGTATCTGGGTAATCTGCCATGATTTCTGCGATCACTGCAACATTTTCTACGCTACCCATCATGCCTATTTTAAACGCCATGACCTGCATATCTTCTAAAATGGTGCGAGCCTGCTCTTCAATCCAGTCCGCATCAAAAATCATTACATTTTCAACACCGACCGTGTCTTGTACGGTAATGCCAGTGACCACAGAAAGCGGGTGGCAGCCAATGCTCGCAAAAGTCAGAATGTCTGCTTGCAAGCCAGCCCCGCTACTTGGGTCTGTCGCAGCAAAGGTCATTACTGATGGGGGCATAAGATTTTTCATGGTGTATATATTGGCGTGAAAGGCTTGTTAAAACTCAATACCGTATTCTAGCTTAAAAACCGAGGGGCAAATTGAGAAACAAGGATTTCCATCTAGATGAGACTTGGAGCGGGTGACGGGAATCGAACCCGCGTATCGAGCTTGGGAAGCTAGCGTTCTACCATTGAACTACACCCGCAATTGAAAGCGCGAGTTATTTTACCAATTTTGTGGCGAGAGCGCCGTATTTATTGGGTTTGCCAAATGGTGTGCAAACTACGTAAAATAGACTATTGATTTTAAAACTACGTGCCGCTTATTTTCGGGCATTTACTGACGAGTACCCAATTGATTCAAATCACTATTAACGGCAACCCGAGAACTTTTGATGCAGAGGTCACTACGGTGGCGGCTTTGGTTGAAAAGCTCGGCTTGGTTGGTAAGCGTATCGCGATTGAGCGAAATGGTGAGATCGTCCCTAAAAGTACATTTGCCGAAGTGCCCTTGCAAACTGGGGATAAATTGGAAATTGTGGGTGCCGTTGGTGGCGGATAAAAAGCGTGGCGGTTAAGGACTGTTTAAAGAAATGAGTATGAACACATTGAATATTGCAGGTAAGTCATACAGCTCACGTTTATTGGTGGGTACAGGTAAATACAAAGACTTTACTGAAACGCGCGCGGCGATTGATGCCAGCGGCGCTGAAATTGTGACGGTGGCGATTCGCCGTACCAATATTGGTCAAAATGCAGGTGAGCCTTCATTGCTTGATTACTTGCCACCTGAAGAGTTTACTTATTTGCCGAATACCGCTGGTTGTTATTCAGCCGATGATGCGGTGCGCACTTTACGTTTAGCGCGTGAGTTATTGGATGGTCATAAGCTTGTGAAGTTAGAAGTGTTAGGCGACCCTAATACGCTCTATCCAAACGTGATTGAAACGATCAAAGCGGCGGAGGTCTTGGTTAAAGATGGTTTTGATGTGATGGTTTATACCTCGGATGATCCAATTATTTGTAAGCAATTGGAAGAAATCGGATGCTGTGCGGTGATGCCTTTAGCTTCCTTGATTGGGTCTGGTATGGGGATTTTAAATCCTTGGAATCTTCAAATTATCATTGAAAATGCAAAGGTCCCTGTGCTGGTGGATGCTGGCGTAGGTACCGCTTCAGATGCAGCGATCGCGATGGAGCTCGGATGTGCAGGTATTTTGATGAACACGGCCATTGCAGGTGCTAACAATCCAATCTTAATGGCTTCTGCAATGAAAAAAGCCGTTGAAGCAGGCCGTGAAGCCTTCCTTGCGGGCAGAATGGCGAAAAAGCTTTATTCTGCCACGCCAAGTTCACCAGCTTCTGGTCTGATTGCTTAGGTTTTGATGACTGCTGATAAACGATATGAATGTTCGGTAACGGTAAAAACAGAGTTTTTACCTGACCAGTCTGATCTTCAAGCGGGTCGTTATGCTTTTTCTTATCACATCACTATTACCAATACGGGTACTGTCGCTGCACAATTAATTAGCCGTCATTGGGTGATTACTGATGCTGAAAAGAGAGTGCAAGAGGTCCGTGGTTTAGGGGTGGTAGGCGAGCAGCCTTTACTTCAGAACGCAGCTTCTTTTGAATACGTCAGCGGCACGGTGCTCAATACGGCAGTTGGCACCATGCATGGGTCTTATCAATTTACGGCGGTGGATGGTACGCAGTTTGAAGTGGCTATTCCTACTTTTACCTTAACGATGCCTAGGGTTTTACATTGATGCGACCAACCAATATTTTTCAGCTTTCATGTGTGTTAGTAACATTGCTGGCTTTAAGCGCCTGCGAAAAGCTACAAGTAAAGCCAACGCCTCCAGCAGCTCCGACCTGTGCATGTCCGGTTCAACCTGCTCCAACATCTAAACCAGGAGAGGTTAAACCAGAGCCAGTCAAAGTGCTGGATTATAGTTTGCTAAAGCCTGCGGATTGGCAGGAATTGGAGGCGATTACCAAGGATGATGTGACTAAAGCCTGGCCAGCATGGAAGCTAGGCTGTGCTTCATTAAAAGTAAAGCCAGCATGGCAAGCCGTTTGTAAGGAGGCTGACAAATTAGAAAGCCCATCACAAGCAAGCATTCTTGATTACTTTAAAAACAACTTTGTTGTTTATCGAACAACTAATTTGGATGGTTCAAATACTGGCATGATTACTGGTTATTACGAGCCAGTGATTAAAGGCAGTCGAATTAAAACTGATAAATTTCGTTTTCCTTTATACACCCGTCCTGATGATTTAATTACTGTTGAATTAGCTAGCTTGTTCCCCGAGCTTGCGAATAAACGCGTACGTGGTCGTGTGGTGGGTACGAAGTTAATTCCTTATTACAACCGTGGTGAGATCGAGGCTGAAAACTCACCGCTGCAAGGACGTGAGTTTGTTTGGGTCGATGACCAGATTGATTTGTTCTTCTTGCAAATTCAAGGCTCTGGCATGGTGCATCTTGATAATGGTGAAAAAATGCATGTGGGTTATGCAGATCAGAATGGTCAGGCCTATCAATCGATTGGCCGCTTATTAATTGAAAAAGGCGAGCTGACTGCTGATAAAGCTTCAATGCAAGGAATTAAGGATTGGGCGCGGAGTAATCTAAATAGGTTGCGTGAACTGCTTAATGCAAACCCTAGCTATGTCTTTTTCCGTGAATTGCCACCTGGTTTACCAGGCCCTATTGGGGCACTGGGTGCGCCAATATTGTCTGAGCGTGTAGTAGCAATTGATCCACGATTTGTTCCGCTTGGCGCGCCTATTTTCTTATCCACTAATTTACCTAATTCGAATAAGCCATTAAACCGATTGATGATGGCGCAGGATACTGGCGGTGCAATTAAAGGTGGGGTTAGGGCAGATTTCTTTTGGGGTGCGGGTGACGCTGCTGGCAAGTCTGCCGGGTCGATGAAACAACAAGGGAAGATTTGGGTGTTGTTACCAAAAGATTTTCCGCTGCCTAAATAAGCAAAGTTGAAAAGAGGCAGGCATAAAAAAAGGAGCTGTTAAGCTCCTTTTTTAGAATCTTTGAAAATTACTTGTTCATTACGTACATAGTAACTTCAAAGCCAAAACGCATTTCAGTAGCTACTGGTTTAGTCCACATAGTAATTCTCCTAATGTTATTTTTTGCTTCGTCAACAGTGACTCAGCGCGTGAATGAATAATACGCTCCTCACAAAAGATAGCACTACCCGTACTCATTAAAGATGCCTAATGAAAATCATTAGGCATCGATTACTACTCATCTATATTGAGCTCTTGGATTTTACGTGTGAGCGTATTACGCCCCATCCCAAGCTGGGTTGCCGCTTCAATGCGGCGGCCACTTGTATGTTGCAGGGCTTTAGTAATCAGAATTTTTTCAAATTCATTTGCACGCGATTCCAGAATATTTTGTTCGCCACGGTTAAGGGCGTTCATTATTTCAGCGGCAAGGGCCTCTTGCCAGGATGCTGCATTAAGCGGCTTTGCTGAGTCTTCTTTGAGTTCGGGCGGTAAATCCGCAACGTCGATATTTTGACCAGGTGCCATCACCGTAAGCCAATGACACACATTCTCAAGTTGGCGGACGTTACCGCTCCAGCTCATGCTACTCAAATATTTAAGCGCTACTGGTGTCGGCTGTTTAGGATCAACACCCAATTCATTCGCACTATGAAGTAAGAAATGTTTCACTAACAAGGGCACATCTTCTGGACGTTCACGAAGGGCAGGCAAACGCAGACGAATAACATTGAGGCGATGAAATAAGTCTTCACGAAATAGACCCTGCTTAACGCGCTCTTCTAAATCCTGATGGGTTGCGGCAATAATCCGCACGTTCACTTTAACCGGTTGATGACCGCCCACGCGATAGAACTGACCATCGCAGAGCACACGTAGTAGGCGGGTTTGGAGGTCTGATGGCATATCGCCAATTTCATCCAAAAATAAAGTGCCGCCATCGGCTTGCTCAAAGCGTCCGCGCCTTGTGGCTTGCGCACCAGTAAAAGCGCCACGTTCATGACCAAATAATTCTGACTCTAATAAATCTTTTGGAATCGCCGCAGTATTGATCGCAATAAATGGCTTATCTGACCTTGGGCTATGGCGATGTAAGGCGCTTGCAACCAACTCTTTACCGGTTCCTGATTCACCATTGATAAGCACGGTTGCATGTGAGCGACTCAATCGACCAATCGCACGAAAAACCTCTTGCATGGCTGGTGCTTGCCCTATGATTTCCGGTGTTTCTTCAGCGATAGGTGCTTCAGGTGCTGTATGCTGACTTTCATCTACCGCTCGGCGGATCACGTCAATTGCTTGATCCACGTCGAACGGTTTTGCTAAGTACTCAAATGCACCGCCTTGAAATGCTGCGACTGCGCTTTCCAAATCAGAATAGGCCGTCATGATGATAACCGGCACGTCAGGCAAACGTTGTTTAATGACTTGTAAAAAGTCTAAGCCTGAACCGTTTGGCATGCGAATGTCGCTCACAATCACTTGTGGGGTTTCATTATCAAGCGCCTTTAACGCTTCAGGCGTTGAAGCAAAAGTTTTGAACTCCATTTCAGTGCGTGCCAATGCTTTTTCAAACACCCAGCGGATTGATTTGTCGTCGTCTATAATCCAAATTGGTTTCATGCTGTGCCTTGAGTAATATTTATCTAAGTTATTGCTTAATGATATGACCGACCATCACAGAGCTTTCAATCGGCAGCAAAATTGTAAAGCAGGTATGACCCGGTGCGCTTTCGCATTCAATCATGCCGTGATGCTGCGTAATAAAAGTTTGTGCGAGAGTAAGACCCAATCCTGAGCCGCCTTCTCGTCCCGAGACTAAGGGGAAGAAAATGCGATCACGGATGCCAGCAGGGATGCCTGGGCCGTTGTCGATAATTTGTAATTTAATCGCGACGCGGTAACGTTTTTTCGCTAGCGTGACTTGGCGTTCTGCTCGCGTGCGCAAGGTAATTTTTCCATCTTTTTGACCTCTGGCTTGCATAGCTTGCACGGCATTCCGTGCAATGTTGAGCACAGCTTGAATTAGCTTTTCTCTGTCACCAATGATTTCAGGCAAACTGGTATCGTAATCTCGCTGCACGATAATTTTGAATGCGTCTTCTGAAAAACCAGAGGGGGACTCTGCAAGTAACAAGCTACGAACGCGCTCTAATACTTCATGAATATTGGTCGGCTCATACTTTGGGACCCGATGAGGTA
This sequence comes from Methylophilaceae bacterium, assembly GCA_009926525.1. Taxonomy (GTDB): domain Bacteria; phylum Pseudomonadota; class Gammaproteobacteria; order Burkholderiales; family Methylophilaceae; genus Methylopumilus_A. The sequence continues at coordinate 867 of RFOR01000008.1, read as the reverse complement.
CCAATAATCTGTCCATCAATAACTGCAGTCTATCAGCTTCCTTAATGATGACTTGCGTGTATTCGCGCAAGCTTGCTTGCGGTAATTCATGCTCAAGCAACTGTGCAGCGCCGCGTAATCCTCCGAGCGGGTTGCGAATTTCATGGGCTAGGTTGCGAAGTAGTTCTGCATTGGCTTGTTGTTGCACCAGCATCCGTTCTTCGCGTGCCATGCGCAATTGTTGATCCATTTGTTGGAACTCAAGTACCACTGAAACATTGGCTTGCTCTACAGGAGTGACCGTGCAAGTCACGGCTAACGCATGCTGGCGCAATGTAGTGATGGCAAATTCGTGTTCGCGGAATGGGCTGTCGGAGCCAATCGCATTCTCAACTGCTGAATGCAGAATTTCACAGCCGGGAAATACTTGTGCAATTGGTAAGCCACTAATTTGTTTAGCGCTGAATGCAAACAAGACTTCTGCGCCAGGATTGGCGTAAACCACATGGCGCGTGTTGTTAAGCAAAATCACGGCTGTCGCGAGATGCTCAAGTCCTGCAAATGAAGAGGGTATTTTTGGATCCATTATATTGAGATAAGCAACCTGTATGCCAACATGATTTGGCCCCCTCTATTTGGGTGTTTGTCAAAATCAATACTGAACAGCTAAAGGCTTATTCTATACCGAATAACTAATATGCACTATTTTAGTGCGCCAACTTTTTTGCATCAATGAAGTTTGGCCAATCCGAATCTAAAGAGAGATATTTTGTGGCTTAACCCGCTGGGGGCTTCCCCAATTTACGAAGCTAGTAAACTGGCAAGTAAAGAGCGAAAAAAAAGGCGGGAGACCCCGCCTTTTTTGACTTGCTTAAGTAAAACTAATTA
>RFOR01000070.1 GCA_009926525.1 Methylophilaceae bacterium | reverse complement strand
GAGCAAGCGCAAGTTGAAGGTGAAATTATTCACCTTGAAGTGAGTTATAAACCTCGTAAGTCTTTAATCGCTCGTTTGTCTGATGGCACGGGCGATATCTTTTTGCGGTATCTGAATTTTTACCCAAGCCAAATTGCTGCACTCAAAGAGGGAACGCGTATTCGTGCTTTGGGTGAGGTTCGTCACGGCTATTTTGGCTATGAGATGGTGCATCCGCAAACGCGCGCCGTGCGCGAGACTACCGCCGTTAAACAAACACTCACTCCAGTTTATCCGACAACTGCTGGTCTAAGTCAGCCGAGTATTCGTAAATGGGTGAATTGGGCATTGGATAATGGCGATGTGAGTGAAACGTTGCCAAAAGAGATTTATGCCAAACAAACGCCAAGTTTTCAGGCAAGCTTGCAATATCTCCATAACCCACCACCAGAAGCGAATTTACAGGCAATGGAAAATCGCTCAAATCCTGAGTGGCGCCGCTTAGCTTTTGATGAATTAATTTCGCAGCAGCTTTCTATGCGACAGCATTATGCTAAAAGACGAGAGCTTGGCGCCCCCGTGTTGAAATTGTCGACCAATTTAATTCCGCAACTTCTCAGCACATTACCTTTTGGTCTAACAGGCGCGCAGCAAAGAGTCGTCAAAGAGATTAGCCAAGATCTAAGTCGCCCTTACCCGATGCAACGCTTGCTCCAAGGCGATGTGGGGAGCGGTAAAACGATAATGGCTATGCTCGCTGCGCTGCAGGCGATCGAAAATGGATATCAAGCTGCCATTATGGCGCCGACAGAAATCCTAGCTGAGCAGCATTATCAAAAAATGCTGCATTGGCTGGCACCTTTGGATATTCAGGTCGCATGGCTTTCTGGTAGCCAAGGTAAGAAAGATAGAGTTGCTTCTTTGGAGGCGATTGCGAGTGGAGATGCTCGCTTAGCGATTGGTACGCATGCTTTGTTCCAAGCACAAGTGCAATTTAATAAATTAGGACTGGTGGTGGTGGATGAGCAACATCGCTTTGGTGTGGAGCAACGTCTATCATTACGCCAAAAAGGGCAGAGTGATGGCGTAAGTGCGCCTCATCAGCTCATGATGTCTGCGACGCCCATTCCCCGCACTTTATCGATGAGTTACTTTGCGGACTTGGATGTGTCTGTGATTGATGAGTTGCCGCCTGGCCGCACACCGATTGCCACTAAATTAGTTTCTGATGCGAGGCGTGATGAAATAGTCGAGCGGGTGAGAGCAGCTTGCAGCCAAGGAGCGCAAGCTTACTGGGTATGCCCGCTGATTGAAGAGTCGGAAGTATTGCAACTGCAAACGGCTTTAGATACGTTTGAGCATCTACAGCAAACCTTTCCTGACTTGAGGGTGGGTTTGGTCCACGGCAGGATGAAGTCTGCGGAAAAACAAGCTGTGATGGCGGAGTTTAGTGCCGGTGATATTCAGTTGCTCGTGGCAACGACGGTCATAGAGGTGGGTGTGGATGTGCCTAACGCGAGCCTCATGGTCATTGAGCATGCAGAGCGCATGGGGTTGAGCCAACTCCATCAGTTACGAGGCCGCGTCGGTCGTGGCGCTGCAAAGAGTGCTTGTATCCTGATCTACCAAACACCGCTTTCTGAAACTGCGCGCGCAAGACTCAAAATCATCTATGAAAGTAGCGATGGCTTTGAAATCGCGCAAGCAGATTTGCATCTGCGCGGCCCGGGTGAGTTTTTAGGTATTCGCCAAAGTGGAACGCCCATGCTTAAAATTGCTGATTTAGAGCGGGATGCGGATTTGCTAGAACAAGCGCAGTCCCTTGCCGATGATTTACTCAAAAACCATCCACTTGATGCACAAAAGCATTTGGAAAGATGGCTAAGTCGTGGTGATGAATTGGTGAAGGTCTAGCCATGAAAATTCTATCACTACCTTTTTATCAGCGTGCGCGCTGGCTTGCACAGCCAATGAATAGTGGCAACTATCGAAAGTGGCTCATTGAGCGTAGCTCATTGACCAAGCAACTACAATCAAAGACGAAGGGTTTCAAGGTCAAGCCATTGTCTGTTCATGATGGCTTACCGTATTTGGATGAAAGCGTTTTGTTAGGCTTGACGCCTCATCATCAGGCATTGCTGCGTGATGTGATATTGATGGACCATAAGCAGGCCTTGGTTTTTGCGCATAGCGTGTTGCCGCATAAAAGCTTGCGCGGGGCTTGGCGGGGCTTAAGTCGCTTAGGTAATAAGCCATTGGGCGCGGCGCTATTCGCTGATCCGCGAGTGTTGAGGGCGCCTTTGCAATATAAGAAAATTAGTCTGCACCACGTTTTATATCAGCAGGTCGCTCAACACATCGATCGTTTACCGCCATCCCTTTGGGCAAGGCGCTCTATTTTTCAGTTAAAGAGTGCCTACCAACATCAGACCATTATGGTGACTGAAGTTTTCTTGCCAGCGGTGCTGGAGTTGAAATGAAGTTAAGCGAAATCATTAATAAAATAAATGCTTACGAGCGCTTGATGCGTTTGGATAAGCCTATTGGCATTTTGCTATTACTTTGGCCGACCTTATGGGCATTGTGGCTTGCATCAGATGGTCATCCGTATTGGATTTTTGTTGGGATTTTTAGCCTGGGCACCATTTTAATGCGATCCGCTGGATGTGTGATAAATGACGTGGCGGATAGAAATTTTGACGGACATGTAGCAAGAACCAATCAGCGCCCTCTCGTCTCAGGCGAAGTGAGTGTCAAAGAGGCAGTTCTGCTTGCAGCCGTTCTCAGTTTAATTGCTTTCGGTTTTGTGCTTGTGCTCAATCAGCTCACTATTTTACTTTCTATTCCCGCTCTATTCTTAGCGGCAAGCTATCCACTCACCAAGCGATTTTTTCCATTGCCTCAGGCTTATTTAGGCATTGCTTTTGGTTTTGGCATACCGATGGCATTTGCAGCAGTGCAGGGTGAGGTACCTCTTGAGGCTTGGCTAATGTTGCTGGCCAATGTTTGTTGGTCTTTGGCTTACGATACTGAGTATGCAATGGTCGATAGAAAGGATGACTTGAAAATAGGTATACGTTCCTCGGCAATCACGTTTGGCCGATTTGATGTGGCGCTAATTTTGTTCTTTTATATGGCGATGCTAGGATTGCTGGCTTTTGTTGGAAACTCACTAAATCTGTCTTGGCCCTATTATGTAGGCTTGTTAGGCGCATTTTCGGTGGTCTTATATCATTATCAATTGATTAAAAACCGTGACGAGGCGCAGTGCTTTAAAGCCTTTTTACATAATAATTGGATAGGGACTTTAATTTTTGCGGGTATCCTAATGAATGACTATCTTTAATCAATAAATTGGTACGCGTTATACCCATATTAGTTTTTTTATACAAAAAAGATAAAAAGAATCACAGATACCGTTTGACAAAGGGTTCTGCGGTGACATAAAATCCGCCTCTTGATTTTTTTTGTGATTATTGGCTTACCAATGAAAACCTTTTCAGCTAAAGCGCACGAAGTAAAGCGCGACTGGTTCGTAGTTGATGCTACGGATTTAGTGCTAGGCCGTTTGGCTAGCGAGATTGCTCACCGTTTACGTGGCAAACATAAAACGATTTATACACCGCACGTGGATACAGGCGATTACATCGTCGTGATCAACGCGGACAAAATCAAAGTGACAGGTACGAAAGACTTGAACAAGTTGTACCACCGTCACTCTGGTTATCCAGGCGGTATTTCAACAACTAACTTCGGTAAGATGCAAGAGCGTTTCCCAGGCCGTGCCTTGGAAAAAGCTGTTAAGGGCA
>RFOR01000069.1 GCA_009926525.1 Methylophilaceae bacterium | reverse complement strand
TTTAAATATTAAGTTTAAGTAAATTTCGATGACATTCAAACACATTATTTCACGCGATAACAGCGTCTTCAAACAGCTTAAAAAGTTGGCTGATTCCTCACGTGAGCGTCGCAAATTGGGCGAGACTTTACTCGATGGTGCGCATTTGGTGGAGACTTATCTCGAAGTGTTTGGTGAGCCACGTTTGCTGATTATTGCCGAGGGCGAAAGCACCACGGAAGTTGCACATCTTATTCAGCAGTTGGTGGATGTACCAACAGTTATGTTTCCAACTTTAATGTTCCAAGAATTAGCCCCAGTCGCAAGTCCAACAGGCATTTTGGCTTTGGTAAAAACACCAACGATTACGCCGCCTGAAGCGCTGAACTTTGTATTGATGTTAGAAGATATTCAAGATCCAGGTAATTTGGGCAGTATGCTACGTACCGCTGCGGCGGCTGGTGTGGGTGCAGTTTATCTATCAGAGGGTTGTACTGAAGCATGGTCACCCAAAGCATTACGAGGAGGCCAAGGTGCCCAGTTTACTTTGCCGATTGTTGAGCGTGCTGATTTAGTGGACTTGGCAAGTAACTTTGAAGGCCAGGTATTAGCAACCACTTTGCGTGGTGAATCTATTTATAGATTAGATTTAACTGGCCCAACCGCAATCGCAATTGGTAATGAAGGTAAAGGTCTTAGCAGCGCCATGCAAAAAGCAGCTAACCATCATGTCACCATTCCGATTGCTGAAGGTGTCGAGTCACTTAATGCCGCAGCGGCGGCTTCAATTTGCTTGTTTGAGCGGGTAAGGCAGACACTTTAGCTATTAGTTTTTCCGTAGATGGTGAGATTGTCGAAATACTAAGTCTTTCGAGAAGCTTAGGACGAACGAAGTTAGTGCTTTGTTTTTGAAATGGGTGGCGTAATATCTGCCGCAAAAAGCTGTTCTGCATCGACTTTGTCAAACACGTAAGCCGCATTACAAAAATCGCAATTCACTTCTATCTCGCCACGTTCTTCAATAATGCTATCCACCTCTGCTGCACCGAGCATTTTGAGCATATTACTGACGTTTTTGCGCGAGCAAGAACAACGGAAACAGATATTACGCGGGTCAAATAAGCGGACATCTTCTTCGTGGAAAAGTCGAGTCAGTAGCGTTTCAGCAGGCAGTTTAATCAATTCTTCAACGGTAATGGTCTCAGCCAAAAAGCCAGTTCTTGCCCATGCGTCAGTATCTTGTTCTGGTAAATCAGGGAGCTTTTGCAGCAACATGCCCGCTGCAGATTGTTCGTCGCAGGCTAACCAAATGCGTGTTTCAATTTGTTCTGAACGCTCCATGTAGTTTTGCAAAATTTCGCTAATGCTGTCGCCTTCAATCGGCACGATGCCTTGATAGGTTTGGCCGCCGTCTTTTGGGTCTAAAGTAATCACAAAATGACCGTTGCCAATCAGTTCGTTAAAGGTTTGCTTATCGATTTTACCTTGCCATTTTGCGGTGGCGCGCATTTCAAGTGAGGCGCTGCATTCCACCACTAATAGGTTGAGTGGTCCTTGCCCTTGAATCTGCAAAATCAATGCGCCGTTTTCTAGCTTAAGCGTTGCGGCGAGAAGTGCTGCTGCGGCCATCAGTTCGCCCAAAGCATTCTTTAAACGTGGTGGGTAATCCACGTGCTGAAGTGCGGTCTTGTAGGTGTCTTGTAAACGAACCGTGTTGCCGCGGATAGGCGTGTTATCGAACACGAAGCGGTGGAGTTGGTCGTTGGAGACTGCGGTGTTTTTGAATGTTGTCATGGGCTCTATTTTATCATGACAAGCGCCTAGGCTTAAAAAACGATACTGCGTTGACCTAGGATTTTGCTGATATTCCAATGTTGTTTTGCCCATTCCAAGATATCACAGGGCGCATGTTCGCTCAAATTTTTGGGCGGCTGTTGTCCTAGAAAGTTGAGCGCTTCAGTGAGCAATGATGAGGCTTGAGTTGCATCAATGGCCGGCGCTAAGGTTTGTTTGCTGAGCTTTTCTCCACCGACGTTGCTGGCGACAGGAATGTGCGCGTATTGCGGCGTGAGGTAGCCGAGCAGTTGTTGGAGGTAAATTTGGCGTGGTGTGGAATCGAGCAAATCTGCTCCTCTTACAATGTGGGTAATACCTTGTTCAAAATCATCTACTACCACAGCTAGCTGATAGGCATATAAGCCATCGCTCCGCTTTAATACAAAGTCACCTAAGTCACGTACAAGGTTTTGCTCAAGTTTCCCTTGAATGGCATCGGTGAAAGCGATTGCTTCGCCATTAACAATAATACGGCTTGAGTGAGGATTTTTGACGACTGTCTTGTGGCGACATGTGCCTGGATATACCAAGCCATCAACGCCAAACTGCGCCGGTCTTTGATTGTAAGAGACTGCAATTTCTTTACGCGAGCAATCACAATGATAAATAAGGGATTTTGTTTGTAGCTGAGTTAGTGCGTCTTCATAAATCTTGCTTCGCTGAGATTGGTAAACGACTTCGCCATCCCATTCGAACCCAAAGGATTCAAGCGTCCGCAGAATCTGGTCTGCAGCACCTAGCATTTCTCTGGGTTTATCGATGTCTTCCATGCGGACTAGCCATAGACCGCCTTGTGACTTGGCTTCACAATAACTTGCTATTGCTGCTAATAACGAGCCAAAGTGCAGTGGGCCAGTAGGTGAGGGGGCAAAGCGACCTATCATGGGTTTGCCGCTTTAATGGACAGCCTGCAGATAGGGTGGGATATACCAAGACTGCAAATCTCGGCCGAGTAAGACAAGGTGGCAGTGCATACGGTCGCCACCATTGGCGCTCACGTCAAACTCATAAGTACGTAAAATTTGTACATGGCCTTTCGCATTTCGGCCTAAACGTAAACGTACGCAGGCAACACTTTCATCTAAAAGCTGTAAATTGGTACGATGCGTGAGTTCGTGGCCTTTTGTAATAGCGGCATCCCTTGCTGAGATGCTGTTGAACCAAAACAAGGTAAGCAGAATAATGGTGATTAGTAGTAGGTTTTCCAAGGCATTATCTTGTTATTTAGAATATGGCTAGAGTTTAATCAATGTTGGCGTTTTCGTCATGTGACAATCGCTGGTGAGCATTTTGCACAAAAATGGTGCAATGCATTCGGTGTTGCATCATGTTGGTGCGACCATTCTAATTTGTTCGATATAAAATATATTTATAAACAATGAAGTATAAAATCTGGCGTAGTTTTTGCTAGTTAATAAAGTTAAATTTAGGCTGACCTTTTACGGGCGGACCTGAAAAAAATAATTAAAAAACTTTAATGAGGATGAGAATATGGAAGCGCTTCAGTCGGCGAGTGATGTCTTATTTGTATTGTTAGGAGCCATTATGGTCTTGGCTATGCACGCAGGGTTTGCATTCTTAGAGGTTGGAACGGTACGCCGTAAAAACCAAGTGAATGCTTTGGTGAAGATTATGGTGGATTTTTCTATCTCAACCATTGCCTACTTCTTTATAGGTTATGGAGTAGCGTATGGGGTGAGTTTTTTTCAAGGCGCAGATGTGCTTGCCGCTAAAAATGGCTATGAACTGGTGAAATTCTTCTTCTTGCTCACTTTTGCTGCGGCGATTCCAGCGATTATCTCAGGCGGTATTGCAGAACGCGCTAAGTTCAATCCCCAGTTAGCCGCTACTTTCTTATTGGTTGGTTTGGTTTATCCATTCTTTGAGGGTATTGCTTGGAATCATCACTATGGTATCCAAGAATGGCTGAAAGCGAGCTACGGCTTCGAGTTTCATGACTTTGCAGGCTCTGTTGTGGTGCATGCGATGGGCGGCTGGATTGCACTAGGCGCTGTCATCTTGTTGGGTGCACGTCATGGTCGTTACGGTAAGGATGGCCGCGTGCATGCATATCCACCTTCAAA
>RFOR01000068.1 GCA_009926525.1 Methylophilaceae bacterium | reverse complement strand
CTCTTTGCCACGATGGCTCATTTCCATCACCGACACGCCTGACCCATGCCAATCCATCATTTCATCTCTTGCTTGCGCGAGGACTTCTTTTGGCAATACTGCTGGGCCCGCTGAAAAATTAAAAATTTGCGTCATGAATTACTTTCAATTACTTCTTGTGCTTACGCTTCAGAGCCTTCTGCATCGTCATCCGTCTCAACTACTTTTTCCAAACCTGACAATTTCTCACCATCGCCTAAATTAATCAGTGTGACGCCTTGCGTTGCTCGACCTAACTCGCGAATCTCTTTCACGCGGGTACGAATCAATACCCCACCAGTCGTTATCAACATAATTTCATCATCGTCATTCACCAATCGTGCTGCAACAACCATGCCGTTACGATCGCTAATCGCAATCGCCTTAACACCTTGTGTGCCACGACCCGAGTGACGGAAGTCAGCCAAGACAGTACGTTTACCGAAGCCGTTTTCTGTTGCCACCAACACAGTCTGTTGATCGTTTTCAGCCACCAATAGAGACAATACTTGCTGATCTTTGGTAATCTTCATGCCGCGGACACCACGGGTATTTCGACCCATTGCACGCACATCTTCTTCATCAAACCAAACTGCTTTACCGCCGTTTGAAACCAAAACAATATCTTGAGTACCGTTGGTGACTTCAGCACCAATCAAGTAATCACCTTCATCTAAGTTAATCGCAATAATCCCTGATTTACGTGGGTTAGAGAACTCAACTAATGCTGTTTTCTTCACGGTGCCCATTGCAGTTGCCATGAACACGAAGTGATTTTCGTCAAACTCTTTCACTGGCAAAATGGCGTTGATTTTTTCGCCTTCGCTCAATGGGAATAGGTTAACGATAGGTTTACCACGACTGGTTCTGCTACCTTGTGGCACTTCGTAAACCTTAAGCCAATACACTTGACCAAGACTAGAGAAGCACAAGATGTAATCGTGGGTATTCGCCACAAACATCTTGTCGATAAAGTCATCTTCTTTGGTTGCAGCGGCTTGCTTACCGCGGCCACCACGACGTTGTGAACGGTACTCCTCAAGCGGTTGTGATTTGATATAACCAGTATGAGATAAAGTCACCACCACGTCTTGCGGCGTGATTAAATCTTCTAGTGATAAATCTTGTGCATTGTGAACAATTTCACTACGACGTTTATCGCCAAATTGTTGGCGAATGGCCGCAAGCTCTTCCACAATCATTTGTGTTACACGGCTTGGTGTCGCCAAGATATCGAGCAAATCGGTAATAACATCCATCACCTCTTTATACTCATTCACAATCTTGTCTTGCTCAAGGCCAGTCAAGCGCTGCAAGCGCATTTGCAGAATCTCTTGGGCTTGAACATCAGAAAGCTTATAGCCATTTGGTGATAAACCAAAATCAATTGATAAACCATCCGGACGAGAAGCCTCCATTGAGGCACGCTTAAGCATTTCTTCAACCACAGGCGATTTCCAAGCTTTCGCCATCAAGTCTTTTTTAGCTTCTGGCGGTGTTGGCGCCGCTTTAATGATCGCAATCATCTCGTCCACGTTTGCTAACGCAACAGCCAGGCCTTCCAATACATGGCCACGTTCACGTGCTTTGCGGAGCTCAAATACTGTACGACGGTTAATGACTTCACGACGGTGACGCAAGAACGCCTCAAGCATTTGCTTAAGGTTAAGCAAGCGCGGCTGACCGTCTAACAAAGCAACCATATTCATACCGAAGGTATCTTGAAGTTGCGTTTGTTTGTATAGGTTATTAAGGATAACTTCTGGCACTTCGCCGCGTTTAAGCTCAATCACCACGCGCATACCAGACTTGTCAGACTCATCGCGCAAGTCTGAAATACCCTCAATTTTCTTCTCGTTGACTAATTCAGCGATTTTTTCAACGAATGTTTTTTTGTTTACCTGATATGGAAGCTCATCAACAATCAGTGCTTGGCGCCCACCGCGCTCCAAATCTTCAACGTGAGTACGACCACGCATTACCACACGGCCGCGGCCTGTACGATAACCCTCTTTAACGCCTATCGTGCCGTAGATAATGCCCGCTGTTGGGAAGTCTGGTGCAGGAATAATTTCTATTAAGTCATCAATTGTTAACTCTGGATCTTTCAACAAAGCTAAACAGCCATCAATCACTTCGTTTAAGTTGTGTGGCGGAATGTTGGTCGCCATACCTACCGCAATACCTGAGCTACCGTTAATGAGTAGGTTAGGAATACGCGCAGGCATAATCAGTGGCTCGTGCTCTGAACCATCATAGTTAGGGCCGAAATCAACCGTCTCTTTATCCAAATCAGCTAAAAGCTCATGTGCAATACGTGCCATACGAATTTCTGTATAACGCATCGCTGCTGCATTATCACCATCCACAGAACCAAAGTTACCTTGACCATCGACCAGCATGTAACGCAATGAGAAATCCTGCGCCATACGAACAATCGTGTCGTAAACAGCCGTATCACCGTGCGGGTGATATTTACCGATTACATCGCCGACGATACGGGCAGATTTTTTGTAAGGACGATTCCAGTCATTGCTAAGCTCATGCATTGCATAGAGCACACGTCTATGAACTGGTTTTAGACCGTCACGCACATCAGGAAGAGCGCGCCCAACAATTACGCTCATGGCGTAATCAAGATAGGAACGACGCATCTCATCTTCGAGGCTAATAGGAAGGGTTTCTTTTGCGAATTGATCCATATTGTTCTATTGGCTTTAAGCGTGGATTGAAAGCCAAATTTTACCATGATTAAGGGGGATAAATCACATGCAGAACGATAAAGAAAAACACCGAAAAAATAACAGAAGTTATGTTCAGTTTTTAGCCTAAAAGCAAGTGCATTGCGAGAATTGTTGCGACCGTCAAATCCGCACTTGTGCCAGGATTAATGTCGCGGCTTTTGAGATTAGCATCCCAAGCCAACAAAGTAGCTTGATAAAGCTTGGGGTTTTCTTGTGAGGTAAAACTTAGTAAATGATTTTTTGCTTCCCGTTGAATAGCTTGCGCTATTTCTTTTCCGTATTTTCTAGCAATATGACTATCTTCAAACTCAGCCAAAAATGCCAAGTATGTTGCGGTCACCGCCCAAGACGGACGCTCCCATTTGGCCAGATAATGTTGATAAGTCGCCAGACCGAAATTAAAAACATCCTGGTAGCCATTGGCATATTGCTGCCCGATTAAATCTCTACATGCAGCGACTTGCATTGCCTCAAGCAAGGTTATTTGTGGTACTTGGCTTACATCATGCTCCTGCACTTCTCCTAAACCTGCTGGCCTGGCAATTGAAATCGCTTCGTAAGCCTTAACAGCGTCATCTTGAGTGAGATCATTCAGCACATTTTGCAGGGAGTTTTGGCTAAAGCCATCCTTTGAAAAAGCGGCTTGAACCATAGGTGCAGCGAGCAACACGATGCCTAGATTAGTGTTACACCCAACCGCATCCCAAGTAGCTTTTACAGCACTTAAAATACGCTCACCCACCCTCAAATCTGGCTTGGTAATGACTTGCGATGAAGCGTCAGCGCTTTTAATAAAGTCCTGCACCACCATGCCATGTCCATCAGCAAACATATGCACATTACCAGGCTTAACAGCGCTTAACTCGGCCATACAAGCGTCGCGGTAAAGCAAGGCGATATCGCTCACGCTACCAACCCCAAGCAATCATCTACCAAGGCTTGCGCAATATCGACATCTACAACACCTTGCAGCCCCTTCCATGCAGGAATACCGTTCACCTCAAGCACATACATACTACCGTGACGGTCACGAATAATATCCACGCCGCAATAATCAATATCCACGGCATTAGCAGCATCTTCAGCTAGCGCACCAAGTTCAGCATCATGCACAAGCGCTTCACATCGACCTCCAAGCGCCACGTTATT
>RFOR01000067.1 GCA_009926525.1 Methylophilaceae bacterium | reverse complement strand
AATCACTTTACGAATATGGATGATGCCCACAACTTCTTCTTCGGGGCCTTCTTTCACTAAAAGGCGCGTATGGTTGCTAGATGATATTTGCTGAATGAGTTCTTCAAATGGGGTATCGAGATCAATATCTTCAATCTGCGTGTGAGCAGTCATCACGTCATCGACGGTGGCGTTTTCCAAATCAAATAAGTTTAGCAAGATTGCGCGATTTTTTTGTGGAATATAACTACCTGCTTCGCTCACAATACTGCGAAGTTCCTCGGTAGAAACAGCGTGTGCAACCTCACTGAAATTCACTTTAATGCGAAGTAGTTTTAATAAGCCAGTGACGAATAAATTGATGAACCAAATGGCAGGATAAATAGCCTTGGTGACAGGGTAAAGAACGTAGCTGTAGGCGAAGGCAATTTTTTCTGCATGGGCTGCCGCAATGACTTTTGGCGTGATTTCACCAAAAACCAAAATGACAAAAGTCACGATTAAAGTGCCGGCGAATACGCCTGTATTGCTCTCACCAAGCATTTTTAGGGTGATGTCATCACTAATAGTTGCAATAGAGACTGCTGCAAAGGTATTGCCGAGAAGAATGGCACCTAGAAGATGATCTGTTTTTGCTAGAAGGGCTTGGGCTAATCGCGCACCGCGATGGCCATCTTTGGCAAGATGACGCAGGCGATAACGATTAAGAGCCATTAAGCTGGTTTCGGCGCTAGAGAAAAACGCCGCTAGTAAGATAAGCAATCCTAGAATTAGGAATTGCATGTGTATCGAGATGTCGTCCAAGTGAGGTATTTATTGAATGTAATACTTAAGTTTCCTCGCTTTGACCTTGGCTTGTCAAGGCATCTCGTCGACGTTTTCTTTCTTTTCAGCGCCAGTTATTAAGTTCTCGCGAGAAACACCCAAATACAAGGCAATCGGGCAAGCCACCAATACTGAAGAATAGATACCAAACAAAATACCAATGGTCAGTGCCAATGAGAAGTTATGGAGAGTTTCGCCACCAAATAACAACATTGAAAGCACCATCAATTGAGTACAGAAGTGAGTAATAACGGTACGTGACATGGTGCGAGTAATCGCGTTATCAATTACAGTGATCACAGTTGCTTTACGCATTTTTCTAAAGTTCTCACGCACTCGGTCAAACACCACCACAGATTCGTTCACTGAGTAACCTAATACCGCTAAGATCGCTGCAAGTACCGTGAGGTTGAATTCCCATTGAAAGAATGCGAAGAAGCCCAAAATAATAATCACGTCATGCATATTCGCAACAATTGCGGCAACCGCAAAGCGCCATTCGAAGCGCAAGGCTAAGTAAGCCATGATGCCGATAGATACAAGCAATAAAGCCAATGCGCCGTTTTCGTATAGTTCTTGCCCTACTTGGGCGCCCACAGTTTCAACACGGCGCATTTCAACTGAACTGTCTTCTTTTTTTAACGCAGATAGTACTTGTTCGGAAAGCTGTGCTGAGGTGACGCCTTTTTTAAGTGGTAAGCGAATCATCACATCATGGCTAGAGCCGAAGTTTTGAACCGTCGCTTCATTAAGACCAATGCTATCGACTGCGTGGCGAACTTTAACAAGGTCTGCCGATTGCGGATAGCTGACTTCAACCACGGTGCCGCCTGTGAAGTCGACCCCTAGATTCAAGCCTTTAGTTGCAAGAAAAAGCACTGCAAATAAAAAGGTAATCAATGAAATGGCGGTGGTCAGGCGACCATAGCTCATAAACGGGATGTCTTTTTTAATCTTGAAAATTTCCATATTCTTTACTCTTAATCAGCGTTTATTTGAATATTACTTTTTTAGCACTAGGCATTAACCAATGGCCAGTTTATTAATTTTGCGGCGGTAGCCATAGACCAAGTTCACGATCGCACGTGATACAACGACGGCGCTGAACATTGAAGTCAGAATCCCAAGTACGTGAACTACAGCAAAGCCTTTCACTGGACCAGAGCCAAACATAAACAATGCTAAACCAGCAATCATGGTGGTGACGTTGGAGTCCAAAATAGTATCGAAAGCGCGGTCGTAACCCGCATGAATTGATGCCTGTGCTGGATTGCCATTACGAAGTTCTTCGCGTATACGTTCGTTAATCAAAACGTTTGCATCAATCGCCATACCCAATGTCAGGGCAATCGCTGCCAAGCCTGGCAATGTGAGTGTTGCTTGTAGCATAGAGAGAATGGCCAGTAATAATAGTAAGTTGATGCCTAGCGCAACCACCGAAATACCACCGAACATGACATAGTAGATCACCATAAATACTGCGATGGCTAAAAAGCCCCAAAGTGTCGAATGCATACCGCGTTTAATGTTTTCCTCACCCATGCTTGGCCCAACGGTTCGCTCTTCAATAATATCCATTGGAGCCGCAAGAGCGCCAGCACGCAATAGCAATGAAATGTCGGTGGCTTCTTGGGTGTTGTTCATCCCAGAAATTTGTACGCGACCGCCGCCAATTTCTTCATTAATCACCGGAGCGGTAATCACTTCTGCTTGGCCTTTTTCGATCAATAAAATCGCCATGCGTTTGCCGACGTTATCTTTAGTCACTTGTCTAAAGATACGAGCACCGCGACCATCAAGCGTCACGTTAACGGTTGAACGGCCGCTTTGTTGATCGGCACCAGGGCCTGCATCGGTAATGTATTCGCCAGTGAGCTCAACTTTCTTTTTCACTAAGATAGGTTGACCGTTTCGATCCATAAAGAACTCATCACCAAAAGGGGCTTGACCTTTACTTGCTTGCTCAAGCGTTGTTGGGTCACTTTTTTCTTCATCAACCAAACGAATTTCGAGGGTTGCGGTACGCCCTAAAATTTCTTTTGCTTTAGCCGTATCTTGTACGCCAGGAAGCTGAACAACAACGCGATCTAAACCTTGTTGTTGAATGATAGGCTCAGCCACGCCAAGTTCGTTAATACGGTTGTGAAGGGTTTGAATGTTTTGTTTAAGTGCAAACTCCTGAATACGCTTTTGCGCTTGCAGGTTTAAGGTTGCAATCAGTGCGTTGTTGCTTTCCTTGAGCGTTAAGTCAGGGAATTCATTGCTAATGATTTTTTGTGCTTTTGCGAGTTCTTTTGCATCGGTGAATTTGATTTGAATGCTTTGCTCGTCGCGAACAACGCCTGAATATGAAATACGTTCTTTCCGAAGCGATGCGCGAAAATCACCTACATAACGGTCAGCGGCTTTATCTAAAGCAGCTTTCATATCTACTTGCAGTAAGAAATGCACACCACCCCGCAAGTCCAAGCCCAAATACATTGGACGCGCATGGATGTTAGTGAGCCAAGTGGGGGAGCGTGAAATCAAATTCAGTGCAATCACGTAATCTTTACCCAAATTGTTTTTTAATACGTCTTTCGCTTTGATTTGCGTATCGGCATCTGCGAAACGCACTTTTACGCCAGTCGAATCCATAAAGATGGCATCAATTTTGATGCTTTCTTGCTTAAGTGCATCTTCAACTTTACCTAACAGCGCAGGATCCAGTTTTGTGGTGGCTTTAGCAGTGGTAATTTGTACCGCTGGAGATTCACCAAAAATATTTGGCATAGAGTAAACAAGGCCTAATAAAAGGATTGTTAAAACTAAGATGTATTTCCACAATGGATAACGATTCATAATGCGGCTCACGTTTAGGTCGGTGATATAGGCTTGGCGGGCAAGCCTATATGTTGAGTAATTAGAAAGGTGCTTGTTGTACCATTTTGCTTATTAAATCGATCTATTAGATCGATTTAATAGTGCCTTTTTCTAACTTGGCTTGAATAGCAGTTTTTTGAACGCTAATCACGATGCTAGCTGCAATTTCAAGGCTGATGACAGTGTCAGCTACTTTAGTCACTTTACCAAGAATGCCACTTGAAGTAACGACTTCATCGCCCACTTTTAATGCTTC
>RFOR01000066.1 GCA_009926525.1 Methylophilaceae bacterium | reverse complement strand
AGACGAAGACGGTCAAATCATCGAAACGCATTCAGTTTCAGCTGGCCTAGACTACCCAGGCGTTGGACCTGAACATGCGTGGCTAAAAGACATTAAACGTGCTGAGTATGTTGCTATTACAGATGATGAAGCGATGGCTGCTTTTCACAGTCTCTGTCGCACTGAAGGCATTATTCCAGCGTTAGAGTCTAGTCATGCGCTGGCTTATGCTGAAAAATTGGCTAAGACGATGTCACCGGATCAAATTATTTTGGTCAACCTGTCCGGTCGTGGTGATAAAGATATGAACACTGTTGCTCAACTTTCTGGAATTACTCTTTAATCCTATGTCTCGTATTCAAACTACTTTTGCAACACTTAAGCAATCTGGCAAAAAAGCCTTAATTCCATTTATTACTGCAGGTGATCCAAATCCTGACCAAACCGTTGCAATGTTGCATGGTTTGGTTAAAGCGGGGGCTGACTTGATTGAATTAGGTGTGCCTTTCTCAGACCCGATGGCAGATGGTCCTGTGATTCAGCGCGCAAGTGAGCGTGCTTTAGTTCATAAGGTAGGTTTGCGTAAAGTATTGGCTTTGGTGAAAGAATTTCGCCAGCAAGATAATACAACCCCAGTTGTATTGATGGGCTATGCTAATCCTATTGAGGCCATGGGCGTTGAGAAGTTTGCCGATGCCGCTAAAGATGCAGGTATTGATGGTGTGCTGACAGTGGATTATCCGCCTGAAGAATCGACAGAATTTAATGCGATGTTGAAAGCGCGTGATATTGATCCGGTATTTCTGCTATCCCCAACAACTGATAAAGCGCGCGTGGATATCATTGTGAATCAAGCGAGTGGCTTCATATATTACGTTTCACTTAAGGGCGTTACTGGGTCGAAGAATCTTGATATTGTTGAAGTGGCGGATCGCGTCGCTTCGATTCGCTCGCAAACTCATTTACCTATCGGTGTAGGCTTTGGTGTTCGCGACGCTGCCACTGCGAAAGCGGTTGCGGGAGTTGCAGATGCCGTTGTGGTAGGAAGCCGTATGGTGCAAGAAGTTGAAACGTCGACAAATGAGAACGTTGTCGCTAATTTGATGGCGCTGACAGCAGAACTTCGCGCAGCCATTGACGCATAAAGATATTAATAACTCGTTTAAACGAGAAAAGGGATAAGCGATGAGTTGGTTACAAAAGATACTGCCACCAAAAATAAACCGAGTAATTAGCCCAAGCAAGAAGAATGTGCCTGAGGGCCTTTGGAGCAAATGTCCAAAATGTGATTCGGTCTTATATCGAACAGATTTAGAAGTGAATGCTGAAGTTTGTCCTAAGTGTGATTATCACAACCGTATCTCTGCCAGGGACAGATTAAATGTCTTGCTTGATGAAGAAGGGCGTGTCGAGATAGGTGCTGAGGTTCAGCCTATTGATCCTTTAAAGTTCAAAGATACAAAACGTTATGCGGATCGTATTAAAGCATCGCAAAGTGAAGTTGGTGAGACAGATGCTTTATTGGTCATGCAAGGAAGTATCAAGCAGGTGCCTGTGGTTGCTGCTTCATTTGAATTTAAATTCATGGGCGGCTCTATGGGTTCTGTGGTCGGCGAGCGATTTGTCCGTGGTGTTCAAGCAGCTATTGATAGCAAATCAGCTTTTATTTGCGTGTCAGCCAGTGGCGGTGCACGTATGCAAGAAGGTTTGTTCTCCTTGATGCAAATGGCAAAAACTAGCGCTGCACTCACTAAGCTTAGCCAAGCTGGCTTACCTTATATTTCAGTGCTTACTGATCCAACAATGGGTGGCGTATCAGCAAGTTTTGCAATGCTGGGCGATATTATTGTGGCTGAGCCACAAGCGCTGATTGGTTTTGCGGGTCCGAGAGTGATTGAGCAAACGGTACGTGAGACTTTGCCTGACGGCTTCCAGCGTGCAGAGTTCTTAGTTGAGCATGGTGCCGTAGATATCATTATCGACCGTCGTGAGATGCGTGATAAATTATCTATGTTAATCGCCAATCTGATGAAATTACCAGTCGTAGCGGCATAGTTTAAAAGATTGATCTTTACCTTATTGACGACTCACGGATCAACACAATAAATTGCCTGAGCATCCTGATTTGTTAGTAAAAATTAACGCACATTCAAATTTATCTGATTGGCTCGCCTATATTGAAGCATTGCACCCCAAAGAGATTGAAATGGGGCTTGGGCGAGTCAATGAAGTTAAGCAGCGATTAAATCTCCAACTTCAATTCCCAGTTATTACTGTTGCAGGCACCAATGGCAAAGGCTCTACATGTGCCATGCTAGAGCATATATACCACGCCGCGGGGTATCGGGTTGCTAGCTACTCATCCCCACATTTATTGCGTTACAGTGAGCGTGTTCGGGTTGGCTCTGTTGAAATCAGTGATGCAGATCTGATTTTAGCGTTTCAGGCCGTAGAGGCAGCTCGCCAAGAAATACAATTAACGTATTTTGAATTCGGCACTTTGGCCGCGATGTGGCACTTTTGCGCGTCTAAAGTCGATATTGCAATTCTTGAGGTGGGTTTGGGTGGTCGGCTAGATGCAGTGAATGTGTTTGAGCCGAATTGTGCAATTGTAACTAGTGTCGATTTAGACCACATGGATTTCTTAGGTAACACGCGTGAGTTGATTGGCGCTGAAAAGGCCGGTGTATATAGAACGGTTATTCCAGCCATTTGTGGGGAGCTCGATCCGCCAGAGTCTTTGGTGAGTTACGCAGAAAAAATAGGCGCAGAATTAAAACTAATTCAGCGTGATTTTAGTTTTGAATCGCATGAAGATCATTGGTGTTATCTCGCTAAAGATTTTGTATTGAACAATATTCCAATGCCTGCTTTGTTTGGCGATTTTCAGCTATATAACGCTTCTTGCGTCATTGCCGCGATTCAATCTCTGCAGCAATCATTGCCTGTTAGTGATGATGAAATTTTTCAAGGCTTACGCTCGGTTAGGCTGTATGGGCGATATCAATACTTATCTTCTAAACCAGATGTTATTTTAGATGTGGCACATAACCCTCACGCGGCAAAATCATTAGCTGCTAATCTTAAGAATACTAGCCCTCAAGGCAAGACTATTGCGGTGTTTGCAATGTTGGCGGATAAAGATATTGCGGGTGTTGTGCAGGCTGTCGCTGATGAGGTGGATGAATGGTATCTTTCTGGAATATCGCATGCGCGCGGTGCAGATGGTTTATTGATAAAACAGTTTGTTAATCAAGAATTACCAAATGCGTCGATTCGATTGTTTGATGGGGTTGTGAATGCTTATCACCAAGCCTGTCTTGATGCTAATGAAAATGATAGAATTATCGTATTGGGATCATTTTTTACGGTAGCAGAAGTGATGCGTGTGATACAAACAGCAAGCTTTAGAAAATAGGATAAACAAAATGGCGCAAGATAACTTGCAATCTCAAAGCGAGCAAGAAATTCAATTTAAGAAACGTGCTAGAAGACGCTTGGTTGGAGCCATTGCGCTAGTGTTGCTGATGATTGTTTTATTGCCTATGCTACTTCAAGATAAATCCTCACAAGCGCCAAGAGAAGATGTTGTGATCTCTATCCCAAGTCAAGATGCCCAATTAGAAGTCAAAGAGTCTGCTGAACCCGCAAAACCAGTTGAAGTTGTTCAACCACTTGAAGCGAAGGCGCCAGAGGCGAACCCAGCGGTTTTGAGTGATTCCAAAATGCCAGAACCGTTAGCTCCGGTAGTGGATAACAAGCCAGCACCTGTTGCGCAAGAAGCGCAACCGTCAAATAAAGAGGAAGTTAAGCCTCAAGCCGCGGCACCCACCCAAAAAGCTGTAGTAAAAGATAAAACAGATACTACTGCACCCACAGGTAATTATTTTGTTCAAATAGGTGTATTTTCTGATGCAAGCAAGGTGAAGCTGATGCAGGCTAAATTAACCGAGAAGGGTTTGAAATCTCGTGTAGATTTA
>RFOR01000065.1 GCA_009926525.1 Methylophilaceae bacterium | reverse complement strand
TTCATTTTCCCTAGCAATAAAGAAGCCATTACTGGAATGACGGTCAGTGACAATATAAGTGAGCCAGCAAGGGCAAATACAATGGTGAGCGCCACTGGGCTAAAAAGTTTGCCTTCCAAGCCTTGGAGCGTGAGCAAGGGCAAGAACACGGTAATGATAATTAAGATGCCAGCTGTTACTGGCACAGCGACTTCCTGCACGGCAAACGTAATCAGCTCAAGTCGTGTTTTCTTTTCGGTGAGCGGTTTTTCTTGATCTCTAATGAGGGTCGACTCTTCAGTTTGATGGTCGTGCTGGGCAAGATGCGCTGCGATGTTTTCAACTACCACTACAGCTGCATCCACTAACATACCGATCGCAATAGACAGTCCGCCTAGGCTCATTAAATTCGCAGATAAGTCAAAGCTTTGCATGAGGACGAATGTGACTAGAGCAGCTAGCGGAAGCGCCAAAGCCACAGTGAGCGCAGCACGAAGATTGCCTAAGAATAAAATCAGCAAAATGACAACTAGCACAATGGCTTCCAGCAAGGCTTTTGAAACGCCATTAATCGCGCGATCAACCAAACTGCCACGGTCATAAAACACTTTCGTAGTTACGCCTTTAGGAAGTGTTGGCTGAATTTCAGCTAAGCGTTCGCGAACGCCTTCCACCACTTGTCTTGCATTGGCACCACGAAGTCCAAGCACCAAGCCTTCTACTGCCTCACCTTTGCCATTGTGACTCACTGCGCCGTACCTAGTGAGTGCACCAATATTGACATTGGCAACATCGCTGATACGAATAGGGGTGCCAGCGGAAGATTTAATCACAGTATTACGGACGTCTTCTAAGCTATTGAAGCGACCCTCAGCGCGCACGATAAGCGATTCTTCACCTTCGTTTAATCGTCCAGCACCATCGTTGCGATTGTTGCGATCTAAGGCTTGTTGTAAGTCGTCTAAAGTAATTCCCCGCGCTGACATTCGGGCAAGGTCTGGGTTGATTTCAAAGCTACGTACTAAGCCACCAAGAGAGTTTACGTCAGCCACGCCTGGCACACTGCGTAATTGTGGACGAATCACCCAATCAAGCAAACTACGTCGCTCTTCAAGTGATAAATGTTCACCCTCGATGGTGAACATAAACATTTCGCCCAGTGGCGTGGTCATTGGCGCAATGCCACCAGTAATATCCGAAGGTAGATTGCCCCAAACATTATTGAGTCGCTCTGATACTTGTTGGCGCGCCCAGTAAATATCTGTTCCGTCAGCAAAATCGATGGTGATGTCAGTCAGTCCAAACTTGGCAATTGAGCGAAGCATTTTTTGTTTGGGCAACCCTAGTAATTCGACTTCTATTGGTGCGGTAATGCGTGCTTCAATCTCCTCTGGCGTGAGGCCTGGGGATTTGATGATAATTTCAACTTGAGTGTTAGAAACGTCAGGGAATGCATCAATCGGCAGATTTTGAGCCGCATAAACCCCACCGCCGATTAATCCCGCAACAAGAAGCATGACCACTAAGCGGCCACGCATAGAGGCTTGAATAATTGCGTTTAACATTACTCGCCTCCGCCTATGCCCTGCATTTTAGCTTTAAGCGCGGCAGTGCCTGACGTAACGATGAGCTCTGTCCCTGCAAAATCTCCAGTAATAAATGTTTGTGCGCCTTCGTTGTTCAAGATCTTGATAGCTCGCGCTTCATAGCCATCTTTTGTTTGGACAAAGATTAAAGTTTGGCTGGCATTTTTGACATCATTAATTTGCACAATCGCGCTTTTGGGCACGCTAAAACTATTTAATTTTTTTGTGATTGGTTGCGCGATTTCAGCCTCTACTAATTGACCTGGTGCTAGCGATGCAGTGCCATTGATTATAGCTACGCGCACCATAGCTGTTTGGTCTACCTTATTGACGTTAGGCACGATAGCAATCACTTTTCCTGATGCTTCAGCGTTGCGAATGCTGACTTTCATCCCGAGTTGAATATTGCTCAATGCTTGTGTTGGCGCATGAATTTCTAGCCAGAGCGGGGATAGTTTTGCGATGCGATAAATAGGCATTGCGCTGTCTACACGTTGGCCTGTTGTCACCATTTGCTCAAGCACAATGCCGTCAATTGGTGCAGTGAGCGTTATGCCGTTGGTATAACTTCCGCTTGCTTCTAAGTTTTTAATTGTTTGAGAGCTCATACCAGAAAGCTTAAGTGCCTGACGACGCTCAGCCAAGAGCGCATTCACTTCTGCATGATTGCTTTCTGATGTGAGATAACGGCGCTCGGCAATGATGCCATCTTTATAAAGCTCAGTATCGCGGTTAAGCGAATTTTGAGAGAGACGTTGTTGTGACAAGGCTTGTAAATGGTCGCGCTGTAATGCGACTAAATCTGGGCTGCTTAAATGGGCAAGCGCTTGCCCTTGTTTAACGCGCTGGCCTGTTGCCACTAACATTTGGTCAATAAGACCAGATTGAGGCGAACTGATAATACGCGCTTGGTCCACTGGCACCACTATTTCACCTGGCAAACGCTGGCTGTTGGCATTTGCATTGGCTTGAATAGGCGAAGTTGTGATGGCCAAAGCTTTGATTTGCGCTGAAGTAATGCGAACAACTTCGCCGGCGTTGGCAATATTCAAACTTGCAGACACAAGGCTGATTAAAAGAACTAGATGTTTTGAGGGCATTAGCATATTGATTCCTGAATATTGAGATTGAATCACGGCATTTCTCCAGCTGCTTGGTTGTAATGCGCGGTATCCCATTGCAATTGAATTTGACGTTGTTTCATCGCGCGCTCTGCCTCATAAGCTGATGCTTGCACACGTAAAAGGCTCACTAAGTCTGTCTCACCTAGCGCAAAGGCTTTTTTAGCAAGGCGTAAACTTTCTTGCGCGTTAACATGTTGTTTGGTGGTGATTGCAAGCTCTGCTGTGGTCACCTGTAAGTTGTGTTCGGCTTCATGAAATGCCGCTTCTAAGGCATAGCGCAAATGTTGTGCTTCTGCTTGATTTTTGGCGTAATTCATTTCTGCATTCGCCACTAATGGTGCGCTTTGTGCCTCTGTCTCAAAGGGAATGCGTAGCTTTAAGCCCAAGGTTTCATTGGTTTGGTTGTCAAAAGCACCTCGCTGCGTTCTCGCACTAATGGATACCGTTGGATTCTCGCGGCGTTCTACTTTAATTAAGTTGCGCTCATCATCTGCCACTAATACTTTCTTGCTGGCATCCCGTAAGGCAGGGTGGTTATCGTCCAGAGATGTTTTGACCTGCTGCTCAGTGAATATTTCTGGGATTGCGCTCAAGCCTGTCAGTAATTTATATCTATACTGCGCATGCTTAACCTCGGCGTTAGCACGAAGTAAAAATGTTTCGGCTAAATATGCTTCGTTTTGTGCCAGCATGATGTCGGTTTTTGGCAGGTCGCCAGCCTTTACTCGTTTTTCTACATCGCTTAGCAAGCCCAATGCCGTTTGATGGCGGTTATTAGCTAGCGTGGCTTGATGCGTCGTCATTGCAATATCCCACAATGCATTGCGTACCATCCCTGCTACTTGCAGATGAAGCGTTGCTCTTGTGTCTGATAGCCCTAGTGCGGCATCACGAGCAAGGGTTTCACGCGCTGCTCTTTGACCAGGCAACCAAACTGGTAACTCAAGCTCGCTTTCCCATTCACGCTCACCACGGTTAGAGGTAACGGTATCGTTTCGATTGAGCAACCCAATAGATGGCGCGGCAGGTAATATCCCATTCGCCCTTTTGGCTTTTGCGTCGATTTCAATTTTTTTGGCAGCTAGTAAAGCACTGTCTGGGTAGCGAATAATGGTTTTTTCAACTAAGTTGCGAAGGGTGAGTTGAGGGCTCACCTGCAAATCATGGTCGTGATCATCTTGCTCCGCAAAGGCCGGAGTATGGCTGAGAAAAGCCAATAATAACCATGTAAAACTTGTTAGTTGATGAATGAATCTAAATCTTTGAAACATAAAGTCACTCCAATTAATATCATCAAGCACA
>RFOR01000064.1 GCA_009926525.1 Methylophilaceae bacterium | reverse complement strand
ATTATGCCAAGTTGACGGTTTATCCAGGTAACTATGATGACTTCATGGAAGCATCTACCATGGCGCGTGCGCAGCAAGCCAAAGACAACGCGAAAGCAAAGCAACAAATTGCTGACTTACAAGACTTCGTTCGCCGCTTCTCTGCGAACGCATCAAAAGCGAAACAAGCGACCAGCCGTGCGAAGCAAATCGATAAGATTAAAGTGGAGGACATCAAGCCTTCTAGCCGCCAATATCCATTCGTGCGCTTTGAATATGATGACCGCGAAAAGCTACACCGCAATGCCGTTGAAGTCCAAAAGCTCAGCCACGGCTTTGACCGCGTATTATTTAACGACTTTGACCTACTAGTTGAGGCTGGCGAAAAGATTGCGATTATCGGTGAAAACGGTATCGGCAAAACTACCTTGCTTCGTTGTTTAGCCGGAGATTTAAAGCCTAATCACGGCACAGTCAAATGGGCTGAAAAAGCCAACATTGGTTACTTTGCCCAAGACCATGCGGCAGACTTCGAAGAAGACCTTAATCTATTCGACTGGATGAAGCAATTCACGCAAGCTGGTGATGATGACCAAGTCGTGCGGAGCATGTTGGGTCGATTGTTATTTTCGGGCGAAGATTTCAAAAAGTCAGTCAAAGTGCTTTCAGGCGGTGAAAAAGGCCGCATGATGTTTGGTAAGTTAATGTTGGCAAAAACCAATGTCTTGCTGATGGATGAACCGACCAATCATATGGACATGGAGTCGATTGAGTCATTGAATACCGCGTTAGATAAGTACAACGGCACCTTATTCTTCGTCAGTCATGACCGAGAATTTGTGAGCACATTAGCAAACCGTATTTTAGATGTACGTGCTGATGGCATTATTGATTATTCAGGCAATTATGAAGATTACTTAGCAAGCCAAGAAATTGAATAAAATCTGATTTAGCATGCACAACAAAAAAGGCGCTTGGAAATCCAAGCGCCTTTTTTAATGACGAAGCTTATTACATATTACCCGTCACTTTTGCAGACGATCTTAACTTTTTAATAGCATCAATACGTTGCTGCTGTTGCAAGGTAGCACGCAGTTGCGGTGTCACATCTTCAATCTTTGGTGCTTTAAATGGACGTTTTTCTTCTAAACGCACCAATTGCCAACCGCCAGCCGTTTGGATTGGGGCTGCGCTCACGCTACCTTCTGTTAGGTTAACAATCACATTAGCAACCGCTGGAATGATTTGGTTAGGCAGTAACCAGCCTAAAGCACCGCTGTCTTTTGCACTTGGATCAATGGAAGCCTCTTTAGCAACTTTAGCAAAAGTCTCGCCCTTCTTAATCCTCGCAAGCAAAGCACGTGCATCAGCCTCTGTTTTAGTGACGATATGACTCAATTTATACTCTTGCGCCTGATCACCAATCGCAGCAATCTGTTTATCATATTCAGCTTTAATAGCAGCATCCGTAATTGGATTGGTTTTATCATAATCAGCTAAGAACAACTCAACTAAGAAGTTACGTTTCATTTCTGCAAAAGCAGCTTGGCCATCAGGCGTTTTATCTAAGCCCAGCTTTGCAGCTTGCTGCGCAACCACTTCGCGATTAATAAATTCTTCTTTAATTAACTGACGTAGCTCAGGTGTGTCTTTTTTACCCTGCTGCACGTTGAGATTAACGCTACGCTCAACAAGTGCACTTGGTAAGGTGACGCCGTTCACGGTAATAGGCTTATCATCAGCTGCATTGGCAACTAAAAATACTGACTGGCTAGTGAATGCCAACAATAGACACAATACTGTTTTTTTCATGGAATGCATTTCTCTCGAAAATTAAAGACTTGCAACTTTACACCAAACATAAAAACTTATAAAGACCATTCAGGTACTATTAAACTGTGAATACAGGTAATAAAAAAATAACATTTTTTAACTAGACAAGTGAACAGAAGTTGTTGAAACTGCAGTTCATGAGATTGATGCGCAAGCCTTATGCCTTTGCCCTAATTGCTAGCTTAGTGTTAGCAAGCCTGGTCGTTTTTTACTATTTTTCGCACCAACGCGCCCCCGATGTCCGCAGCGCCAAAGAGCTGGTCGTTGTGACCTACAACGCAGCTGGCACCTACTATGTAGATGGCAAGGGCAACTTCGCCGGCCTTGAGTATGATCTCGTCAATCTTTTCATAAAGGACCTAGGGGATGACTACAAGGTCAAGTTTATAGTCGCCGACAAGGTCTCGGACGTCATCCCTACCCTACAAAAAGGCAAGGCGCACCTCGCGGCGGCTAATTTAAGCATCACCAAGGAGCGCGCCAAATTGATTCGTTTTGGGACGCCCTACCTCGATGTACAGCAACATATCGCCTATGGCCTCGATCAAAACAATGAGCCCAAAGTGCTTCAGGATTTATTCGGGAAGCATATCCACATCCCCAAAGGCTCCAGCTATGCAGAGCGCCTAAAATCAATGCATAATCAAAACACCATGCTGAACTTCCAAGAGGTAGAGAATGCCAGCACCGACGAGCTACTTGAGCAAGTGAACATGGGGTTCCTTAATTATACGGTGGCCGATGACCGCGTGATCTCCATCTTGCAAAATTACTACCCAAACATAGGCAAAGGAATGGCCATTGGGAATCCGGAACAAATTGCCTGGGCATTCCCTAAAAATGGCAACGAGTGGCTTTATAAAAAGTCGCTAGCGTTTTTTGATCGAATAAGCAAAGACGGGACACTTAAAAATTTAGTGGATCGCTATCATGGTCATACCGAACGACTTAATCAGTTAGACGTCAGAAAATTCTTTTCGCAAACCCAAAGCGTGCTCCCTAAGTTTGTGCCAATTTTTAAAAGCGCACAGGAACTTAACGACATTGATTGGCGCCTCATTGCAGCAATCAGCTACCAAGAGTCCCACTGGGATCAATACAACACCTCACCCACCAACGTGCGTGGCATGATGATGCTCACCGAAGAAACTGCTGATGATTTAGGTGTCACCGATAGACTAGATGCTAAGCAAAGTATTTTAGGTGGCGCGCGATACATCAATATTCTAAAGCGCCAAGTGCCTGAAAAAATCCCTGAGCCAGACCGCACATGGATGGCTCTCGCTGCTTACAATATTGGCTTTGCGCACTTAGAAGATGCCAGAGTCTTGGCAAAAAAAATGGGACTTAATCCAGACAGCTGGGCCGACATTAAAACTACTTTGCCGATGCTTAACAAAGCGAAATATTACAGCAAGGCAAAGTTTGGCTATGCAAATGGGGGGGCGCCGGTCATTTTTGTAGAGTCTATCCGGACCTATTACGACATCTTGGCGAGAAAATTTCCAGCGCATACGTCAATTTTTCCGAGCTTTGAATTTAGACCGACGGACACAGCCATCAAGAGACCATAAAAAAACAGCCAGAGTAACTGGCTGTTTTTTTATAAACTTCAAATTGATTATTTAGAAATTGCTTCTTTACCGCCCATATAGTCACGTAAAACTTTAGGTACCGTGATGCTACCATCTGCATTCTGGTAGTTTTCGAGCACGGCGACCAAAGTTCGCCCAACCGCCAAACCTGAACCGTTCAGCGTATGCACAAGCTCTGGCTTACCCGCTTCATTACGGAAACGGGCTTGTAAGCGGCGCGCTTGGAAAGCCTCGCAGTTAGAAACAGATGAAATCTCGCGATAAGTATTTTGTGCAGGCAACCATACCTCTAAGTCGTAGGTTTTAGCAGCACCGAAGCCCATATCGCCGGTGCATAAAGAAACTACACGGTAAGGCAACTCTAAAGCTTTCAAGATGTTTTCAGCATGCCCAACCATCTCTTCAAGTGCTTCATTACTCTTTTCCGGATGCACAATCTGCACCATTTCCACTTTATCAAATTGATGCTGACGTATCATGCCACGCGTATCACGACCATAAGAGCCTGCTTCTGAGCGAAAACAAGGCGTATGGGCTGTGAGCTTAATTGGCAAAGCCTCAAGCGGCACAATTTCATCACGCACAGTGTTAGTCAGCGTCACTTCTGATGTTGGAATGAGGTAAAGCGTACTGTCGTTATGTGGCATTTTGAAGAGATCTTCTTCAAATTTAGGTAATTGGCCAGTGCCATGGAGTGAATCAGCATTCACCAAATATGGCGTATAGCATTCTTCATAGCCATGTTGTTCGGTTTGCGTATCAATCATAAACTGCGCTAAGGCACGATGAAGATTGGCAATTTGACCGCGCATCAAAGTAAAACGTGCGCCTGAAAGCTTAGCGCCGGTGTCAAAATCTAAACCATGTGGCGTGCCAACATCGGTGTGATCTTTGATCTCAAAATCAAATACCCGCGGCGT
>RFOR01000063.1 GCA_009926525.1 Methylophilaceae bacterium | reverse complement strand
GTGACGTTTAAACGTCACGCAAAATGATTAAATTGGATGCAGACCCAATTTGGCAAACAGCTGTTTATCTGTTTCCGCTTCTGGGTTGCCTGTGGTGAGCAATTTTTCACCGTAGAAAATTGAATTAGCACCCGCAATAAAGCACAAAGCCTGAATGCCCTCGTGCATGCTTTGACGACCTGCTGAGAGACGCACAAAGCTTTTAGGCATTGTGATACGCGCCGCGGCAATAGTGCGAATAAACTCAAACTGATCTAAGTCTTCAACGCCGTGCAATGGGGTACCTTCAACCTGCGTAAGTAAATTGATAGGCACGCTTTCTGGGGGGCGCTCCATGTTAGCAAGTTGCGCAATAAGGCCCGCGCGCTGGTTCCGACTCTCGCCCATGCCAATAATGCCCCCACAGCATACGTTAATATCTGCTTCACGAACACTATCAAGCGTATCCAAACGGTCTTGATAAGTACGCGTGGTAATCACATCACCATAAAACTCTGGTGCGGTATCTAAGTTGTGGTTATAGTAATCAAGGCCTGCATCCTTGAGTTGCGCAGCTTGCCCTTCTTTTAACATCCCCAAAGTCGCGCAGGTTTGTAAGCCCATCGCTTTTACTTCAGAAATCATTTTAAGTACCGGCTCTAAATCTTTTTGCTTTGGGCTACGCCATGCAGCGCCCATACAGAAGCGGCTAGCACCGCTTTCTTTGGCAGCACGAGCGGCGGCTAGCACTTCATCGATAGGCATGAGTGGCTCATTTTCCACATCCGTGTGATAACGCGCCGCTTGCGGGCAGTAACCGCAATCCTCTGAACAGCCGCCTGTTTTAATTGAAAGCAAAGTGCTCACTTGCACAGCATTAGGGTCAAAGTTTTCACGGTGAACGGTTTGTGCTCGGTGGATTAGATCGCTAAATGGCAATTCGAATAAAGAGACAATTTGCGCCACACTCCAGCGTTTCTCATTTTCAATTGGCGCCACATTGCGCTTAATACTAGACGCATCAACCATGCTCACATTTGAATTGCTCATGCTTCAATCTCCATTTTTATGTCTTGCCAATCTTCTTTTGAAGCGCGCAACATATCTCTAATCCCCAAAGGCACCACCAGCAACAAGCTAATGCCCCACACTAAAAACAAGACGTTCAGTACGCCAATTTTTTCACCCAACATAAAACCAAAGAACGCCATCACCACCAGCAAAGCAAAAGTCGAATAGAATCGATAACCTGATTGTGTAATATATTCACCAACTTTAGGATTGGGATGGTTAGCCGCAGCCGCATACATAAAAATAGAGGCCGCTACCCAAATAAATAGTGGAATCACCAAAGGCAACAAGAAAACAGCCAAACAAGAGAAAAAAGTGAATCCCTGCGCAGCTCGCATTTGTTGTTTTGCCGTAATAATGTGATGTGTTTCTGTCGCTGATTCCATCAATGACACGCTTTCACCCAATTAAGAATGACATCAATTATACATTGTTAAGTAGAAGGCCAACAATTGAATTACATATGATTAAAATTTAATCATATGTTAAAATGCAGCTTATTTCCGCAAGCCATCCTGCCGCTTAAAGAGCGCGTAAAAATAAAGGTGCAGCTCTCAATGCACTTGCCAAAGCAGTGAAGGCAAAAGGCGCTAGTCATGTAGAATAATGGCTTATCGCAAGAACACTCTCAAAATAAATGTTTAATATCGTCTTATTTGAACCAGAAATTCCGCCAAACACTGGCAATATCATTCGCCTGTGTGCCAATACTGGCGCGCAACTGCACTTAGTTAAACCACTTGGATTTTCATTAGAAGATAAGCAACTCAAACGCGCTGGCTTGGATTATCACGAATACGCAAACCTACAAATCCATGAAGACTGGCAAGCCTGCAAAGCGGCTCTCACTGGCAAGCGCATGTTCGCCATTACCACCAAAGGCAGCACCTCACATGGCAATATCAAATTTGAGAAAGGCGATGTATTTGTATTTGGCCCAGAAACGCGTGGCCTACCAGAAGAAATACGAAACGAATTTGGTGCAGAACATCGCGTGAGATTGCCGATGTTGCCACAAAGTCGCAGCTTAAACTTATCTAACTCAGCCGCAGTGTTGCTTTATGAGGCTTGGCGACAGTTAGGGTTTGAAGGTGGCGTTTAACAGCAGAAGTTAGCTAAACGACTCTTCTTTTTGCT
Source organism: Methylophilaceae bacterium (assembly GCA_009926525.1). Lineage (GTDB taxonomy): Bacteria > Pseudomonadota > Gammaproteobacteria > Burkholderiales > Methylophilaceae > Methylopumilus_A. Next base: position 2,146 of record RFOR01000063.1, on the reverse strand, counting down.
CACGACCAAGCAAATCCATCACTGCATCGCGAGGTGACTTTCCATGAGAAAGCACTTGGTCTACCTCATGGGTAATCGGCATATCCACACCTAAATCTTGCGCGCGCTTCACGACTTCACGCGCGGTATAAACACCCTCAGCTACATGGCCTAATGTCGCTAGAATTTCAGCTAAAGGCTTGCCACTTGCTAATTGCAAACCCACTTCACGGTTTCGCGAGTATTGTCCGGTACAAGTCAAAATCAAATCACCTGCACCAGCTAAACCCATAAATGTGTCTTTTTGTGCGCCCATAGCCATGCCGAAACGGGTCATTTCAGCTAGCCCACGGGTAATCATCGCGGCACGAGCATTATTACCAAACTGCATACCATCTGAAATACCAGCGGCAATCGCCATCACATTTTTAAGCGCACCGCCAACGGCAACACCAGCAACATCGGTGCTGGTATAAACACGCAGCGAACCACCATGAAGCGCTGCGCCTGCTTGTTTTGCAAAGTCGGCATCATTAACTGCCAATGAAACCGCCGTTGGCAAGCCACGAACTAATTCAGCCGCAAAGCTAGGACCAGAAAGTGCACCCCAAGCTTGATGCGGACCAAGTTCTTCAAGCGCAACTTCGTGTGGTAATTTGGCGGTGACAGGCTCCAAACCTTTGTTAGCCCAAATCACAGGCACCTTTATGCCAAGCGCTTTGATGGATTGCAACATATCGCGGAAGCCGCAAGTAGGGACAACAGAAACGATGAAATCGACACTATCCAGTGCCAAGCCCAAATCTGACTCCACACTGAGGCTATCGTTGAATTTGAAATCGCCAAGATACTTAGGATTGGCGCGCACTTTTCGCATGCCGTCAACATGAGCAGCCTTACGCGCCCACAAGCAAACCTGGTGCTGCTGGCTAATTTGCATCGCCAACGCTGTTCCCCAAGCACCTGCTCCTAATACAGCTATTTTCATTAAATACCCTTACAAGCCCCAAACGGCTGAGGCTTGGACAAAGCCTACTAAACCGTCACGATGTTTTACTTTGACCCAGCCATTTTTAGCAGGCTCAAGCAAATCCACCACCACATCTTTTTCTACTCGCGCCAAGACTGCGCCACTGGTTTCAGGTGCTTGTTTAATTTCTACAGGAGAAACTATCAACAAAGTACGCTTAGTGCTTAGTTGCTTAGCATCTATCCAGCTTAAACCGCCCTGCTGATCTCGCACTTTTACCCACTCAGCGAGATTGACGATCACTTCAACAGGATAACCTTGACCGAGCAGATACAACTTTTTGCTTTGTGCTGAAGGTGAATCGTAAACCACGGCTTTTAGCACATTCACTGCACGAAATTCAGCCGATGCCAAATTTGGCAACAGCATGAATAGAGCAGCAATCAATAAAGGCTTAGTGTGTTGTTTTTGCTGCTTCATCTTGCGCTTGTTGTTGCTTTTGTTGCGCGTATAACGCTTCAAAATTAATTGGGCTAAGCACAACAGGCGGGAAGCCAGCACGCACTGAAGCGTCAGAAACCACTTCACGAGCGTATGGGAACAAGATATTTGGGCATGTGATGCTGAAAATAATTTCTAAATTTTCTTCTGGCACATTACGCACCTGGAAAATACCAGCTTGAGCCACTTCGATTAAGAACGCTGTTTTGTCGCCAATTTTTGAAGTCACAGTAATCGTTAATACCACTTCATAAACGCCATCTTCAAGCTTACTTGCAGCGTTACTGATTTCGATACCGATTTGGGGCGCATCCCGCTCTGTAAAGATTTGCGGAGCATTAGGCAATTCTAATGACAAGTCTTTTACATATAATTTTTCAATGCCAAAACCTGGGGCTTGATTTTGCTCTAGCGCTTGATTTTCTGTTGTTTGCTCTGCAGCTGTGTCTTTAGTTGCCATGATATTCCTAAATATTTTCAAAAAATTGCGTGAATAATTGCCAAATGATAACGAACAAAGCCGTTATTTTAACCGATGCTTATACTAATTGCTTGTGTTGCTTGATTTTTTACTCAGCCAAAAGCGGATCAAGCCCACCTGCCAAATCTAGCGCACGTAAATCATCAAAGCCGCCAATATGCCGCTCGCCAATATAAATCTGAGGCACGGTTCGGCGCCCAGTTTTTTCCATCATA